>JAQBYJ010000018.1 GCA_027622555.1 Verrucomicrobiota bacterium | reverse complement strand
ATTTCGGCAAAACCAACGTGCGTTTCGCTATTGCCGCAGAGCAACCAGAACTCAAATATTTTACGAAACGATCATACCTGCGAGGTTCGCCTGAAGAGATGCATCGGCAGATTGTTGAGGGTGTGGATAGGGCTCTGAAGGAAACAGGAAATAAACGCCACGATATTCTCGGAATCGGAATCGACGTGCCGGCGGTGGTCAACCGTGAGACCGGAGCTATTCTATGGGGTCCCGATTGGGATTTCATGGAGGGTATCTCGCTAACCCGGCCGATCGCGGAACGCTTTGGCGTCCCCGTCGTGGCGGATGTTGATACTGTGGCGGCAACCTGGGGTGAGCATTGGGCTGGAGTCGGAAAGACCTGCAATCGTTTTGCTGTCCTGACTTGGGGCACCGGCCTGGGCGCCGGACTGGTGATTGACGGGGAGGTGCAGGAATACCCGGACAACCTTTTTCCTGAATTTGGACATTCACGGGTCAGCGATGACGACTGGCCCTGCCTGTGCGGAGCCAGCGGCTGCGTAGATGCCCTGGTGAGCGGTGGTGGCATTGCTAAACACGGACGCCTGGCCGTCCAGAGTGGCAGCCAAACCCTCCTACGGGAAATGTGTGGCAACGATCCTGAGAAGGTGACTTCCCATATGGTTTTTGAGGCGTCCGAAGGTGGCGACGAGGTGGCAATAGCGATACTGAAACGAGTTGCGGTTCTAATCGGCCGCTTATGTGCCAATCTGGTTTTGACGATGCAACCGGAAAAAATCGTGATTGTGGGCGGACTTGCCGAACGGTGTGGTTGGGTGCTGGACACCATCAACCAAACAATGCGAGACAATTGCTGGTTGCTTTTCAAGGACCTGACGAAATGCGAAGTCATTGCTTCCAGCCTTGGTGACACCGTGGGTGTCCTGGGAGCCATCTGCAAGGTTCGCAGAACTATTGAAAAACAGGAATTAAGGAAAATTACCCTATGAACATGATAACAAAACTTGCGGCATTTGCCCTGTCCATAGGGCTGATTGCCGGTTGCGGAGGCAACGGAAAGGATGGTGCAAGCGGCGCAAAATCCATTACCCTGGGCTTGTCCTATGATTCTCTGGAATCGGCATGGCTGGTTGTGAATCACTCAGCAGTAATCGAAGAGGCGGAGAAAAGGGGAGCGAAAATAATTTCAGTTATGGCGGAAGGTGATGCTGCGAAGCAAAACGTCCAAATTGAAAATCTGATCGCACGGCGGGTAGACGCCATTCTTTGCTTTCCCAAAGATAGCTCCGCCGTAGTTAAGTCCATCAAAAAGTGTAAGGCGGCGGGTGTGCCGATTGTAATGATTAATCGATCCGTATCCGGTGATATTCTGCCCGATGTCCAGGTAATCGCGGACAATAAGGCCCTGGCGAGTGAGGTTCTGAATGCCTTTGCCGCTATTGCGCGGCGCGAAGGAAAATCATACAAGGTAGTACTTTTGATTGGTAACCTGAGTGATGAAAATGGTGCGCTCCGTAAGACTGGCCACCTTGATGCAATCGCCAAGAATCCGGATGTGTTCAAGCTGTTGACTGAAGTCCCGACCGAGTGGAAGCTGGATACGGCCCTGAAAGGGCTGCAGAATGCCTTGCAGGCGAATCCCGATGCGAACCTCATTGTTACACCTTCTGATTATCTGTGGCCTCCCATCAGGTCCGTTCTGGAGCAGCATGGTCGTTGGGCGAAAATCGGAGAGCCTAACCATTTCCCCGTGGTCAGTTTTGATGGCGATGAAACGGGAATGCAGTATTTGAAAGATGGTTACAATTGGGCGGATGCTGCACAAGATGCTATTTTGGAAGCCCAACTTGCCGTTGAGTGGGCGTTTAAGCTTATAGAAGGCGAGACTCCTCCTCGGAATATCATCTACGACGAAGGTCAGATAGTAACGATTGATAACTTTAAAGAGGCCGCGCCCACGGTCTGGAGTTACTCTCTGCTTAAGTAGTAATCCATTTAATGGAGGGACTGTGTCCCGGCACCTGTATTGAAGCCCGCAATCTGAATGAAAGTTACGACTCCTAGATTGAAAAATCATTTATCAGGCTTGTTTCGGGATATGCCGATATTGCCGCTGCTTATCGTGTCTTTTGTTCTGGCGATCTTCTTTGTGCCCCACTTCTTCTCGGTGTATAATCTTAAGAATTACCTGCTGCAATCAGCGGATCTGTTAATCATCTCCTGCGGGCTAACCTTTGTGGTGCTCAATGGCGGGATTGATTTTTCGGTTACATCCATCCTGGCCCTGGGAAGTGTTGTTGGCGCTTATATTATGGCTTTGTCTCCCCTGGCAGGGCAGCCGGCTCTGTCCATACCCATTGCCATTCTGGCTATGATGAGCATCGGTGTGTTGGTGGGTTTGTTAAACGGTTTCTCTGTTGTAAAACTAAAAATGCCTTCCTTTGTGGCAACCCTGGCAACGCAGCTGATCGTCTTGGGGCTCGCGGTTCAGTTTGCGAGTATGGTTAGTGAAAGCTCTTCCATAACGGGATTGCCAGAGGCATTTTTTGTGCTCGGAGGGGAAGGGAAATATTTTCTAGTACCTATTCTGATCGCCTTCTCCATCTGGCTCATTTCGAACTGGCTGTTGAATCGTACGATATTCGGAAAGCGCGTATTTGCGATCGGGGTCAATCCGAAGGCTTCCTTCATCTCGGGCATTCCGGTGAAGAAAACCATCATTATGTTGATGGTGATTTCCGGGCTTCTTGCAGGGATCGCAAGCATTATCGCAACCGCAAGAAATCAGGTGGGTATGGCCTCTCTCGGCGATCAGATGTTTCTCACCACCATAGCCAGTGTCATTGTAGGTGGAACAAGTACCTCCGGAGGATTTGGAGGTGTGAATAAAACGCTTCTCGGGGTTTTGTTTATCACCCTGCTTAACAATACGATGAATCTTCTCGGAGTTGGCTGGTACACTATCATGATCGTGCTTGGCGTGTTAGTCGTGGTGTCCGCCATGTCATCCTATGTGCTCAACCATCGGAAAAGAGTAAGTTAAGAAACGCAGGAATGCTATGTCGGACATCGTACTTAATATAAGAAATGTGAGGAAAAGCTTCACGGGTGTCCAAGTGCTTCATGGACTCAATTTTGATTTGAAGAAAGGAGAGGTCCTGGGCCTGATAGGGGAAAACGGAGCGGGTAAATCAACCCTGATGAACATAATCGGTGGAGTGCTGCCCATGGATTCCGGGAGCATGGAGCTGGCCGGCGAACCGTATGCACCCCGAAGTCCTTTGGTGGCCACGGAAATGGGTATCGCATTCATACACCAGGAGTTGAACCTGTTTACTAATTTAACCGTAGCGGAGAACCTGTTTATTGATTGTTTTCCCAAAAACCGTGTCGGGGCCATCGACCGGAAAAAGATGCGAAGATTGTCGGAAGTGTGCATGGACCGGTTTTCCTTGCCGGTGACGCCCGATACAAAAGTGCGATCCCTCCCTACCGGAATCCGCCAGATGGTGGAGATTTCAAAGGGCCTGATGAAAAATGCCCGGATCATGATTTTCGATGAACCAACGACATCGCTTTCCAGGAGAGAAAAAGAGGATCTCTTTAAAACCATCGATGACCTGAAGGATAAGGGGATTTCCATCATCTACATCTCGCATATCCTGGAAGATGTTTTCCGCTTGTGTGATCGAATTACCGTGTTGCGGGATGGTCGGATCATCGAAACCAAAGCGACGACTGAATTTTCCGAAAGCGAGCTTATTAAATGCATGGTGGGCCGTGAAATGACCCAGGTCTTTCCGTCAATCGAAAAGGAAATTCAGGACACCGTTCTTTTAGATGCGAAAAACATCCGGTGCGCCGATAAAGTAAAGGGAGTATCTCTCAGCCTCAAGGCAGGTGAGATAGTGGGCTTGTACGGATTGATGGGGGCTGGGCGAACGGATCTTGCGAAGGTTTTGTTTGGGGTGCAGCCAATGGATGAGGGTGAAGTCACACTCCATTCCCGAAAACATTCTCATTTAAATCCCGAAGTGTGTATCAAGCAAGATGTGGCGTTTATCACCGAAGATCGGCACCATGAGGGTTTGTTAATGACCAAATCGATAGACGAAAACTTAAGCCTGGTGAAGATGTCCCGGCTGTCGAATCGGATCGGGGTAGTCGACGTAAAGGAAAAGGAAAAACATAATCTCAAGGCCATAAAGGACCTTAAAATAAAAGTATCGGATTATAGACATCAGTTGGCAAACAGCCTTTCAGGTGGGAACCAGCAAAAGGTGGTTTTCGGGAAATGGGTTATGAATGACCCGAAAATATTTATACTCGATGAACCAACCCGCGGTGTGGACGTCGGAGCGAAGTTCGAGATTTATTCCATTATTATCGACCTGGCGAAAAGCGGATCGGCCGTGTTGTTCATATCGTCTGAAATCGAAGAGCTCATTGGAACCTGCGACCGTATACTGGTTATGAAAGACGGTCGTGTCACCGGTGACATCCCGAAGTCGGAATATGACCGGGAGAAAATTCTGCAGTTGGCCCTGCTTGGAAAATAATTAGCGCATGCAATCCAATAAACGACGACACGGTTCCGAATATTTGTCCTTACTGACGCGGTATGGCATCTATGTCGTGTTCGTACTTTTGCTGATCGCCTTTTCTTTGGTCAACAGCCGGTTCCTGACGATCGCCAATATTTTGTTGATTCTGCAACAAGCATCCCCATTGGGAATCGCTGTAGTCGGCATGGTTTTCGTGCTTCTGGTTGTGGGAATCGACATCTCTGTCGGGCGCAGTATGTTTTTTATTTCCACTCTTGTCGGTTATCTGGTTACAACCACCCACCTGATTCCGGAGGCCTATTTTGCCGATGCCAGAGGCCTCTGTCTGGTGCTCGGCATCGTCCTGACCCTGGGTTGTGCGGTCGGATACATCAACGGGGTGTTGGTGACGCGGTTTTGCATACTCCCCTTTATTGTGACCCTGGCCACTGGAAGCATCCTGAGGGGCTTGGGATTAAAACTTTCCGGCTCTGCCTCCATCAATGTATCCGTGCTGGGTGGATTGTCGAATGGCCGATTGGGGCCGGTTCCCTATGTGCTGATCATTTTCATACTGGTCTTAATCGTGTTTGATTATGTATTGCGTCATACGGCCTATGGCCGCCACCTGCTAGCCATAGGCGATTCCCCCGGGAATGCGGAACGCACTGGAATCAAGGTTAACCGCAACATCATCATCGCCTACATGGTATGCGGCGGGCTGGGTGCTCTGGGTGGCATATTGTCGGCGGGACAGATAGGAAGCGTAGCTGCCGGTTTCGGCGAAGGCAATGAATTCATTGTCATCTCCGCCGCAGTTCTCGGAGGAACTAGTCTATTCGGGGGCAAGGGGAATATAATCCCGGGTGCGATAATTGGCATCCTTCTCATAACGACCATAATGAATGGATTGGCGATGATGAATGCGTCTCCCTTTCTTTATACCATAGTAAGAGGCGTCATCATCTTTTTCGCCATAGCACTCGACTCAATGCAGCATAAAGGAGAGTTGCGTTAGCGTTTTTTAATAAGACTTACCAGCGAATTGTCGACTCATGGAAAATCGAAAACCAAATTGGTTGAGGGTAAAGATTGCGGGTGGAAACGGCTTTAACGAAACACGCGAGATTGTAGAGAGCCATTCACTGCACACGGTATGTGAGAGTGCCCGTTGCCCCAATATGGGGGAATGTTGGTCGCGAGGAACCGCCACGGTTATGATACTTGGGAATGTCTGCACACGCTCCTGCGCTTTCTGTGCGATCCAAACTGGCCGTCCGTCGGAGCCCGATCTGGGTGAGCCTGCTCGGGTAGCCGAGTCGATAGCCAGGATGAATTTGAAGTATGTCGTAATCACTTCTGTTGCAAGAGATGATTTGATGGACGGCGGTGCTTCTGTCTGGGCTGCAACAATTCGTGCCGTCCACCACCGAATACCGGAATGCGCGGTTGAAGTGCTTACTGCTGATTTCCAAGGCCGGCAGGAGCATCTAGATGTTGTACTGGATGCCTGTCCCAATATATTTAACCATAACCTGGAAACAGTGAAGCGCCTCCAAAGACCGATTCGCAAGACCGCCCGTTATGAGCGGTCCCTCTGGGTTCTGGAGCATGCCAAATCGCGGGGCTTTATAACTAAGTCAGGCATCATGCTTGGTATTGGCGAGAAGGAGGACGAGATCAAGGAAGTCATGCAGGATATTCGCAACGCGGGGGGGAAATAGGGGGTCATATCTTGGATTTCGACAAATAAACCTCCACAAGCTTCCACTCCTTTTTGCTTTCTCCACGGGAAAACCTCCAATATATCAGGGGACCATATCAGGGCAAATCATGGGGCGAACCAAGTTGTTTAGCATTGACCGTTAAACTATCGCTTCAACCGGGAGGGGACTAACCGATAGGGTCAATAGTCAATGGTCAAGTTTCTTGTAGAGGGGAAGAATGGCGGTTGCCTCAGGAAGCGGCTTCGAATGGTGTGGGGGATCTACCTTGGATCTCGAGGTTTTACTGAGGCGTATAGAGGTCGGTTTAAATTTCCGATATCAAGAAAACGAAAAGCTTCGTTGTCATTTAAAGCGTATCGCGAACAGATCGGCGTCTTTGAGGAAGAAGCGAAGGCGGACTGGTTTTTCGGCCAAGTTGGAAAGCGAAGGGGTGTTATCCCACTGAACGGTGCGTTCGATTTCGTCGCCGAAGATGGGGAGGCAATCGGAGAGGGTAAATCCGGGAATGGGTTGGCCGTTTTGGTCTTGGATTTCAACACGGATTTCGCCGGCGGCGGAGCTGGCGTAGTTGATCGTCAGCGCTTCGCCGGAGAAGGTGAATGGTTTGGTTGTTATTTCACCTCCTTGATAGGGAGCGGAGAGGGAGGCAAAGCCGTCGAGGCGTAGGGAGTAGCGTGTCATGTGAGAGCTGTCCTGTCCGTAGTGAGACATGCGGTACATGAAGAGCTGTCGATCATTCCCTTGAATTACGCCAAGGGCCGGTGTATTGTCACGGGCTACCCAGTCTTCCAAGGTTTCTCCTGGACGGATGAAGGCTTCCATGAATCTGCGATCATAGCGGTTGCCACCGCGTGTGCTCATGAAGATCGAATCGCTGGAAGCTTTTCCATAGTCTGGATTGTCGACCAGTTTTGCTGCGACGTCTTTACTGAGAGCTGCCTTGTCGGGAAAAAAGCGTTTGGCCAAAGCGATATAGATATGAGGCGCACGGATGTACGGATGCGTGCCGTTGGTATACAGGTGTTCCTGAGGCGTATTACCGTAGGTCATTTCCTCTTTGGGTTCCCAATGGATGAAATCCTTGGACGTGGTACGAGCGATCGTGCGGAAGCCGGAATATTCGGTTCCTGTCCAGGTTCGGAAATAGCAGACGTATTGTTTTTCGCTGGTTGACCAGAAGGCGACGTTGTGGGAATCGAACATTCCGTCAGTGAAGAAGAATCCGTCTTTCCAGCGTTTCCAATGTATCCCGTCGGCAGATGCGAAGGATACCAGGCCGTCTTTTTTCTCGCTGGCGATAGCTTTAAAACGTTCTGACTTGGGAACGCCAGGTCGTGAATCGAGAAACGGACTGAAGTTATGAGACCATACTTCCTTCTCCATGAGAATCACGTTGTTGTCCCGAGTGCCCATGACCTCGTAGAGTCCGAGGTTCGGCTTGGTCCAGGTGATGCCGTCACTTGATTCGGCATAGCAGGTCACCGCGTGCATTTTGTCTCCAACCGCGGGAAGTCCCCGGTAATACATTCTATAAATTTCACCGTCCTTGATCACGGTTGGGTAGGCGGACCAGTTTCCTTCCCAGGGTTTGTCGAAATAGAAGGCAACACCCTCACGGTCCGGACGGTGCATCTCCTGGCGAACGTTTTCCAGTTTATCGATGAGAAAACCGTCGACAAAGAGCTCGCGCCGGGAGCCGATGCTGATGACTTCATCTGCTTGGTCTTCATAGCCAGGGAGATTCCAAATAGTGCCGAGTATGCCGGGCTTTTTCCGGTTGGGGTGGGGTGGTCCTGCTTCCGGCTTAAAACCTGGTTCCACATTTTGTTGGTAATAGACCGTAAGTATTTTCCCCGGGGAAAGCTCAATGGAAACCGGGTAACCGAGATCCTTATTGGGTGCATCGTCACGTAAGATGTATTCATTGGCCAAGCTCCAATTCACGCCATCCTCGCTTACGCAGGCGCGTTGGCCGTAGGGAGGTCGACGATGACCGTAGGTGCAAAGCACGCGACCGTCCGACAGCAGGGTGAGGTGCGGAGGGAATCCCCAGAGTGGCGTTTCGTAGGGTGGGGCCCAGGTCCTGCCATGGTCGTCGGAGTAAGTGCCCCATAAGTTGCATAGCGGGGATTGATCGTCATAGGGTTTTGCGGTGGCCCGGGTCATCAAGATGACGCGTCCGCTCGGCAATTGCAGGATGTGAGGTTCGCCAAATCGAATGTTGTCCGAGACCTCGGGTGGCGTCTCGATGGTTGCGATGTGTTCCCAGGGTGTTTCCGGATTCGGCGTGGCATAAATGCCAAGTTTTTCCGGACTCTCACGATAGGAGGCCACCAGTAGTGAACCATCGGCCAGTTGGATGCCGCCATGGATGGAATCGGTTCCGGGTGTGGGAGAGGACCAGGTGTAACCGTTATCGGTGGAAATCGTTTGCCAGGCACGATGGAGGTGGTCTGCGTTTTTATAATCCTCCCTGGTTACATAGTCAGCCCAACGCGTGATCAACTCTGGTGGGTAGGACGTGGCTGGCATAGTGGTGTAGGTGGTGTCCGGAAATTTAACCGAGCGGAGATGTGTAAGCAGCCGACCATCCCGTAACACGGTTAGGCCAGACTCACGGTCGTCCACAATGGTATCATAAACAATGGAGGGTGGTTGCCAGGTTTCTCCATTGTCGGTCGATCGAACTTGAAGAATCTCCCCGTTGGGAGACATATGTTCTTCGGTCCTTGTAAATTGAACTAGAAGGTCACCGTTTTCCGCCCGGGCAATCGCCGGCCAAGCGGAATAGACATCCCGCTTTTCGTAGATGCTGAAGTGCTTGTCGATTTCAGGATAGGAGGAGCCCGTGAGAAGTGGTTGCCACGTAATGGTTGTGGTCAGGAGAGTAACACAGAAGAGATAAAAGCGCGCCTTGGGGTTCATAGCTCGAAGGTAACGGGTTGCTTCCAGACACTGAAACAGTGCGGAAAGTTTACAATACAATTGGGTTGCACTAATGATCGCAGGCCGAGCTAAATGACTCCGGTTAATCGCTAAGTTCTCCAATCCAGCGGCAGGAAGTTAGATGTGGAAACCACAAGAAGCGCAGAAGGCACAAAGTCTGACACCAAAACCCGCGTGTCTGGATTTTGAGCGGCGTCTTGTTGGAATTTGAGTAGTTGATCTTACGCCGTCGTTGAAGAACTATGGCGAGATCTGCGAGAAGGGTTCATCGTCATGGGGGAAATCTATCTTTTAGTAGTGGAGATCTAGATGGCTCGTAGCAAACAAGATTTAGGATCCTGATTTATTTTTTCTCTTCTTTTTTTCAACCACCGATACCATCACTGATGAGCACTGATGGCGGTTAAATTTATATAGCCTAACCATTTCATGGATCAGTGTGAATCTTTACTACTATCCGGCAGAATCTTGTTTTTTAAGCAAAGTATTCATATCGCAACCAATCACGGTGACCTCGCGAATAGATGGTATTAAAATAAGTTCGAAGAAAAATACTTAAACTACGAAAAGCACTGAATTACGCAAAAAACTGAAGGCTGGATCCGTTTGAAAAGAAAATAGTAACCACGAATGATTTTGTCTTTTTTCATCAGTGAAAATCAGTGTCATCAGCCGTGCCGTGACGTAGCCTGGGCGGAGACTGGTGGTTAAAATTTGTATCTTTTCCTTTTGAGAAATTGATTCGCTAAAGGAATGCGGAAATAACCATGTATGCTTTTTCTCCGAGTCTCAGGGCACTCCGCCGTGCCGAGGCGTAGCCTTGGCGAAGACAGGTTGTTAAGTTTTTTTCATTTCCAACAGGCAACGGAGGAAACAGAGTTGTATTGATTTTTTCCTCCGTTCTCTCCGTTGCCTCCTGTTGGAAATAAAAAAATGAACGAACAAACCCTTCAGGATATCGGACCGCTCGGCGATCAGTCCCTACCTCATGATTCGTGTCACTTGGTCAATTCGTGGTTTCATAATTACAATATCTGTGCGCATCTGAGCAATCTGTGGTTAAACTTTGGTTGCGGCTTCGCTGCTCTAAGTTGATCAGTGGTTAAAATTCTTTTTTCCAACAGTTTATTGAGTCAAGTAGCTGAGTAGATCGGCCATATCATTTATCGTGAATGTATGCTCCAGGCCTTCGGGCATAAGAGAGCGACCAATTCCACTCATACTCCCAACCTCGCTCCGAGGGAAAATTTTATTGATACCGCCCGGAAGCATTAGAGTAACATTGCGACTGTCTTCGGCGGCGATCATCCCTGTATAAGATTCACTGTTGTTTAGCTTGAAATGAAATGCCTGATATTGAGGTGCCACTTCTTTGTTGGGGTCCAGGATGTTGTTCAGAATGGAATCTTTCCCCGCGCTTTTAAAGGTAGCAATGGGTGGTCCGAACACAAACCCTCTGCCGTCCTGAGTCTGATGACAGCTAAGGCAGGTGTTATTGAAAATGGTTTCACCGCGTTGTGGATCTCCAGCAGTTTCAAGTGCAGCTTGGTAGCGCTCAATAAGCCCCGATCGTTGCTCAACAGCGGGGAGAACGTGCGCAGCTATTTTCAGTACCTCATGGTTTTCGTGTTCACGAAGCGTTTGTATCGCATCGGCAGGTACCTCCTCGATTCTCAATCGGTTTTCGTCAATGGCTTCAAGGAGCTGGAGTGCATCCCCGGGCTTACTGATCATTTTTCTGACTGCGAAGTCGCGTGCCTCTGAGGATAGTTTGTCGAGGTGCTCTATGATAAACGAGTTGTCTGTGATTTCCCGTACCGCCTCTGTCGCTAGCGACTCCGAGGAGGACTCGTTCACTAGAATGCTTTTGCGTAATGCTTCGTTTGCGTTTCCAGATTGGAGTCTTAACAAACGTAGAGCACTCAGGCGGTCCGCCTCCGGTGCCTCAGAATCGTTCGCAACTTTGGCTGCGTTCGTAAAAAGACCTGATAGGATTTCAAGTCTTTCGATTTCGCCCCAATCTCCGTTCGCATATGAAACCCCGTCTTTAAATGCTGTTAACCAGGTGACGATTTGAACAGGCAAGCTGGAACTTGCTAAACTACCTAATGCGGCTTCGAGTACTTTCTTGTTGCCGTTTCGTCCGGACATTTTGGCCAACTCCAAAATAAAACCATCAGACTCTTTTACCGACGGATGTTTCCATGCGGCGATGATCGCCGATTCATCACGAAGAGAATTGAGAATGGCGGCTTCGAGCCATGGATCGCCTTTCCAGTCCGACAAGTTTTTTATCAATGATTCTTCGCCATTGAGACTCGCTGGAAATGGGGATTGAATTGCCTTGTGTTCAAACGAGTTTCCACGTTCGAAAAGTAAACGCCTTGCGGTCGTTTGCTGCCAGTCGTCTTTCGCATGACGAGCCAAAATACCAAGCTTCGTATTGCTTGCTTCTGAGAGTTTGGGAATTGGCGACCTCATGAACCCTTCCGGTTCGACGCGGTATATTCGGCCGCGATCAAAACCGCTATTGAGGTCGAGGTGTTTTTTTATTCCTGGGGGCAACGACCAGGGGTGTTCGATAACTTCGCGGTACATGTCGCAAATGTAGAGACAACCATCGGGACCGGTGGAAAAACTCGCGGGTCGAAACCAGTTGTCGCTACTACGCAGGAATTCCGTTTGATTTTCGTCATCAGCTCGGATGGCAATTGGTTGGACCTGTCCTCCTATTTCCTTGAGCACTTTGCGATGGACCAGGTTACTGCCTACATCGCCGACAAATAGATTATTTTGGTAGGCTTCCCCATAGGCGTTTCCCCAGTAGGCATGAATGCCGGTGGCCGAGGTAAAGTAGCCGGAGACACGGCCATCGCCTTCGATCATACCTTTGACCACACCCGATACCCGCCACCGCGTTCGAACGACGCGCCACGGTTCATCCGCGCTTATGCGATAAACGGGAGCTGCAGCTCCGTCGTTTGGAATATCCACCAATGCGGCGGGTAGATCGTAAAAGGGATTAGCTCGGACATGGTTTCGTTCGTATGCCACCCAGAGGGCATGTTGTGAATTGCTGCATACAAATCGGCGGCCCAGGGAATCGAAGCTCATTCCATATTGTGCGGTCCCATTTTCAGGTCGAAGGTCCAGTTTCTCAGGATCGAACGAAAAGTCCGCACCCCGGATAGATACCGGCCCAAAGTTTGGATCGATTGGGTTGGTAACGTTGCCCCCATTCGCTGCGGTGGCACCCCAGATTCGGTTGTCGGGTCCCCAGCGAAAGCTGTTGAAGAGCGCCTGCATATTGAGCCTCGGATTGCCTTCTCCGAAACCGGTGAAAACGAGTCGCTCCTCGTCACTGACACGGTCGCCATCCAGGTCCTTGAAGTAGTAAAGGTCCGGTGTCGCTCCAACAAAGACACCTCCTTTGTAGCAGACAATTCCCGTAGGCCATTTCAGGCCATCTTTGAAAATAGTGGAGGTTTCGAATATGCCGTCGCCGTCTACATCTTCCAGGTAACGGATTCGACCTAGCGCCTCTTCCCTGCGCTCAGAATATCCGCGCATCTCGATGACATACATGCCTCCATCTTCGTCGAATGCCATGGCTATAGGATCCACTATCTTCGGTTCGTGGGCAACGAGGCGAAGTTGGAATCCAGGACTAATTTCAAAGGTTTCGAATACCTTTTCGGGTTCTGTAGCTGGGATGCGGGGGAGTTGCGATGGATCGATCTCCGGTTCCTGTCCCATTCCGGCTATAGCGGTCGTTAGAAAGAGAATGAAAGTGGACCACGTTCCGAGCGATTTCATCGCATAGTTAAATTCGCTGGACTGGATTCGCTTTACGGGAAACGTTGAAAAAAGCTGGCTAAGAGAAGGTAGGCGTTTTGTAATCACTGAACTGCCATGTTGATAGGAAGAAGACAATTTGCAATCACTGCCGCCTGCGGATTTGCCGGTATGGCATTTTCTCAAGGCTGCTCCAATAAAAAGAAGGAAGAGGTGATCGATATTCACCAACACCTCAACTATGTGAACCGTAGTGATCCTGACTTTATTGCCCATCAGGAGAGGATGGGTGTTACGCGATCGGTATTACTTCCAGCGGGTTCGTACCTGAATGTGGAGTCTACGCATTTTGGTGAGTCCAACGGATTGGCTGCGAAAATCTCGGTGACGCAGTCGGCCTATGAGTTAACTCAGGAGCACCCTGACAAGTTTGTCTACTTCTGTTGCGAAGTACCTGATACGGATGGTGCCATCGAATCGATGGAGTCGTGGCTAAAGAAAGGCGCGGTTGGGATCGGAGAAATGAAGTTTAATATCGACTGTGACTCCGCTCCGATGATTCGGGTTTACGAATTGGCCAACGAGTATCAGGTGCCGGTGTTGATTCATTTCCAGCATGGCATGTACAATCACGGCTTCGAACGCTTTTACAAAATCCTCGAACGCTTTCCCGATGTGAATTTCATTGGTCATGCTCAGACCTGGTGGGGCAATATTGATGCGAAGCATGAGCAGGAAGTGATGTATCCTGCAGGGCCTGTTACCCCGGGTGGATTGACGGATCGCTACCTGGCCGACTACCCGAATATGTATGGCGACCTCTCGGCGGGCTCGGGCAAGAATGCGCTGGATCGCGATCCGGAACATGCCGCTGCGTTTCTGGAAAGACATCAGGATAAACTGTGTCTTGGAACTGATTGTCCCGACATAGAAGGGGAAGGGGAAAGCTGCAAAGGTTCGGGCCAGATCGCCAACGTGAGGACTTACGCGCATGATCCCGAGGTTCGCGCCAAAATATTTTCAAAGAATGCCCGTCGGATCATTCGTATTTCCTAGAGGTCTAACTGATGAGAAAGTCATTAATCACTTTTGCTGCCAGTGTTGCGACGGTTTTCTGTTTGATACAACCAGAGGCGCGATCATCCCCGCCAAACATATTGATCATTACCGCAGACAACCTCGGATATGGAGATCTTCGGTGCTATAATTCTGAGTCCTCGATCATAACTCCCCGATTAGATCGCTTGGCGGAGGAAGGGACCCGGCTGACTAGCTTTTACACGGCTTCGTCCACATGCACTGTTTCCCGCGCCTGCTTGCTGACCGGTCGTATTCCACAACGGCATGGATTGCTGGATCAATTGTCAGGGGAGGAGGGAAATTACGGCGTTGGGCTAAATCAAAAAGAGCTATTAATTTCTCAGATTCTTAAAACAGCCCCGACACCCTACGTTACTGGTTGTTTTGGAAAATGGAACATTGGCTTTGCCGAAGGCTCCCGTCCGACTGAGCGTGGATTTGATGAGTTTGTAGGGCATGCATCCGGGAACATGGACTACTATCATCACAATTACCGGACTCGGCACGATCTTTACGAAGGCACGACGGAATTGCATCGAGAAGGCGAATACGCCACGGATATTATTGCCGATGCAGCGGTAGATTTCATCCAACGGAACTCAAAGAAAGACAATCCGTGGTTTTGCTATTTGCCTTTTAATGCTCCGCATTTTCCCAGCGCAAAAAACAAAAAACCGGGTCAACCCAATATCTGGCAGGCACCGGACTGGGCGTTCGAAGAATATGGATGGTCACCGGCTGAGCAAAATGTTGAGAAACGGTACGCTGCGGTGGTCACTGCTCTTGATCGAGGGATTGGCCAGGTGTTGGATTCCCTCGAGGAGGCAGGCGTAGCGGAAAATACCTTTGTCTTCTTCATGTCAGACAACGGTGGCTTCCGTCTCGATAGAGAAGGGATCGACGTGGGGATCAATGATCCGCTCAGGAGTGGAGGAGTCACTTGCTGGGAAGGTGGGATACGCGTTGTTGCGATGGCGAGGTGGCCAGGGCATATTGAAGCAGGATCGGTAATCGGAGAAGCGTTGTGGTCGCCCGACCTGATGACGGCGTGCGCCGAACTCTCAGATGCAAAGCTTCCCACCGGTATTGTTTTCGACGGCAAGAATCCGCTTCTGGCTCTGACTGACGGGGCCGAGTCTCCTCACGAGTCGCTATTCTTCGTTTATCAGAAGCATGAAGCCTTGCGTGAGGGAGATTGGAAAATCGTGCGGGAGGATTCAGAGGAACTCTGGCAGCTGTTTAACCTGAAGAACGATATTTCGGAGTCCAGAAACCTCGCGAACAAGTTTCCTGATCTCGTCGCGAAGTTGGAGGGTACGTTTAGAAAGTGGCAGGAAACGTTCTGAAATTATATTGGTGATTATAAAACTGTAGGAGCGGCTTTACGCCGCGATCATACGGTCAACCATTCAGGTAGATGACTGTTAATACATTAGAATTGGCGCGAAGGAACTTAGAGCAGCCAAGCCGCAACCACAGTTTTACTCAACCACAGATTGCTCAGATTGGCACAGATTTTGTAATGATTCCTTAACCACGAATGGACACCAACTGACACGAATCAGAAGGTAGGGACCGACACGCCGAGCGGTCCGATATCCTGAAAGGTTTGTTCGTTCATTTTTTTATTTGAACCCTTCGACATTGCTCAGGCCAAGACAGGGTAACGGAGATAACGAAGGAAAAAATCCATACAACTCTGTTTCCTCTGTTGCCTTGTTCAAAGCATTTTTCTAAACGGAAAAAGATACAGGTCTTAACCACCAGTCTCCGCCCAGGCTACGTCACGGCACGGCTGATGACACTGATTTCCACTGATGAAAAAAGACCAAATTATTCGTGGTTAGCTTATGCGGTTTCGGATTTCGGGTCTGATTCTTGGAATGGTTAAATGTTTCTGTCATAAAGAAAGGCTTTCAGTTTTTCGCGTAATTCAGTGCTTTTCGTAGTTTAAGCAGTTTTCGTCGAACGTATTTTAATACTGGTTAATCGAGAGGTTACCGTGATGGGTTGAGGCATGAACACTTTGCTTTAAAAATAAGATTCTACCGGATAGCAGTACAAAGAACCCAATGACCCTTAGGCTGATTTCTTTTGTGGCTTTTGCGCTTTTTGTGGTTTCAACAAAAATCAGGAAACACTCGACAAAAATTGAAACACGCTAATTTAGCACACACCCGAAACTGAATTTATTGCGTTCTTTGCGATCTTTTGCGGCCAAAAATTATCCCACGCAAAGCTAATTGATGATTCGCAACAAAGCTTCTCAGCAAAGTTGCGATTTCAACTGGACGTTCATCGAAAGATCGCGGCGTAAAGCCGCTCCTACAGTTTGAAAAAACTTTACAGATTCAACTCCGCCTTAAGTTTTTCAAACCCCGCCGGATCGAAGGGCGTATTTTCCTCATTCGATTGCTTGGGACCTGGTGTACTTCGGCCGTTTTCGACGTAGGAGGTCAGTAACCTGTATAGCTCCCTCACTTTGTCGTGATTGGCTGAATATACATTTGTGGTTTCGGAAGGATCAGAGCGAAGGTTGAACAGCTGAATCGGTGGCAGGTCCAGGTCCTTGGTTTCATTGGGTGTTGGATAACTCCAACCACCCGATCCCGGGCAGAGTACCAATTTCCAATCTCCTTTGCGAATGGCGAATGAACCGTTGATTGAATGGTGAACCGTCGCCTCGCGATGCTGCTTGGTGTTCCCTTTTAGAGAGTCGTAGAAACTGACACTGTCTTCGGCCGCATTCTTGGGGACCTTTGCTCCTGTGATTTCTGCCAGCGTCGCAAACAAGTCCGTCAGGCAAACGGTGGCTTCGGAACTGGATCCTCCTTTGAAGCCTTTTGGCCAATGCGCAATAAAGGGGACACGGTGGCCGGCTTCGTAGATATCGGCCTTGTTTCCGCGGAAAATACCTCCCGGCTTATGCCCCACGGCGTCCAGCTCTTCAAATACGGCACGGGGTGAACAACCGTTGTCACTCGTAAAAATAAACAGTGTGTCTTCGGCGATCCCATTGCGTTCAAGCGCTTCCATGATTTGTCCCATATGCCAATCCACCTGCATGACAAAATCGCCATAAAAATTGGTGTTACTTTTTCCCATGAACTCGGAGATCGGGAGAATCGGTGTGTGTGGACTCGGTAGAGGTAAATAGAGGAAAAACGGTTGCTTGGTTTGAGATTGTTTGTCGATATAGTTGATCGCGCGATTCACAAAATTGGGTGTTGTCTGGGTGTGATTAAAGTCCGACCCGGTAAGACCCTCACGCCAGAAGCCTTTGTAGTCTTGATTCACAGTTATGCGATCAGGCGGGGCGGTGATCTTGCCGTTTTCCACGTACACATAAGGTGCCATATCCAAAGAACCACAGTGACCGTAATAATAATCAAATCCTAACGCATCTGGTCCATTTTTAACCGGTTTGTTGTAATCGATGACATCGTTGGTCTTAAGATTGTACTGATCATTGGGACCGCCTTTGCTATACGCAAAGTCCCAACCCAGGTGCCATTTTCCAATCATGGCCGTGTGGTAACCTTGGTCTTTCATCAGGTCCGCCACGGTGTAACGATCCGTATTGATTAAATGCGTAGAGGCTCCGCCCAATACTCCTCGTTTCAGGCGACTACGCCAGCTGTAACGCCCGGTGACGATTCCATAACGGGTAGGCGTGCAAACTCCTGATCCCGAATGGGCATCGGTAAAGCGCATACCGGCAGCTGCGATTCGATCCAGGTGAGGGGTATGGATTTTGGATTCCTGGTTGAAGCAACTCAAATCACCCCAACCCAAATCGTCGGCGAGCACGTAGACTACATTCGGCTTTGCTGCTGACAGAGCAATTGTCAGGGATAGGAAACTGATTAGGGGAAGAACGGACTTTTGAAAGGAGAACATACCCTCAATCAATAGAGTCGTTCGCTAAGACCAAGTGTAAAATGTCCTAATGCTATATTATGGTAGGGCGACTGCGTCCTCGCAGTGCCGTGTAATTATTGAATGTTCGGCGGCAGAGCGGGGACGCTCTGGCCCTACCTGTTTATTAACAAGGTAGCCAAATTGCCTTAGTAACTCAGCACAAAAAAGTGCACTTTTAACAATTAACCCATGCTCTTCAGCGCTTCAACAAAAACATCCAGTTCATCCGTAGTGGTAAATACATTCGGGGAAATGCGACAGCCATTAACACCGCTTCCATTTATTCCCACGGTCCAGATCTTGTGTTTTTCCAATAAGGTTGTGGCCATCTCCACTGGATCCATGCCTTTGATTCCGACGGTGGCGATTCCGCAGGAGCGATGTCGCTCCTTGGGAGTATTCATGATAACATGATCCATTTTGCGGGCTTTATCCGTCCAATAGTTTTGAATGTAGCGCAAGCGGGCCTCTTTGCGGTCTCCTCCGATCCTGTTATGATAGTCGATGGCGTTGGCAATCGCCAGGTCGGTATGCGCAGGATGGGTACCTGTATGATTGAGTTTAAGGATGTCGTCATCTTCCCTGGGTTGATCGGCAAACACAGGCCAGATCTTATGGACGTTCTTTTTCTTCACATACAAGAAGCCTGCGCCAAGTGGGACACTTAGCCATTTGTGAAGACTGGTTCCGTAGTAATCGCAATTGAAGTCGCTTATTGAGAAATTGAAATGACCGAAGGCATGCGCTCCATCCACCATCACATCGACTCCTTTAGAGTGGGCCATATCGCAGATTTTTCGGATAGGAAGGATGTGGCCGGTAATGTTGATGATGTGACACACCATCAATAAACGAGTTTTTGGTGTAATCGCCGCAGCATAGGCTTCGACGATTTCTTCGTCCGACTTAGGATGCATGGGAACATCGATGACCCTCCTCACCACACCGTATCTCTTTTCTACGAGCTCAAACATGTTCCGCATGGCGCCGTAGTCCTGGTTTGCGTAGACCGCTTCGTCTCCCGCTTTCCAATCATACCCTCCAATGACCGTATCCAAGGATTCAGTGGCGTTTCTCGTAATGATCAATTCATCGGCTCCGCAGCCTGCCATTTCAGCCAGCTTCGCCGTTATTCTGGCCTTATTCTCGATCCGAAAATTCCGCATGTAGTACGAGCCTTGGTAGTTCACTTCGCGGACATGCTCTATAAAATGCTCCAACGTTTCTTCCGGTTGTATGCAGTAGAAACCGCTTTCCAGATTGATGTAGTCGGGCTTGAGTTTGTAGGTAGCTCGAATCTTCGCCCAGAAATCGTTATTCTTGGCCAACTTTTCCGAGGGAAGGTGTTCGAAAGCTCCAAGTATGCTTTCCAACTGGGAAAACACCGGAGCAGTCAATCCCATCAAGGCTATCCGTTTAATGAAGGTACGCTTATTCATGGTAGTTCAATTTTTTAACCTTAGAAGGAGGATGTACAAATTGCCAGCGATACTTTTAAGAGATTGCTTTAGGGTGCAATTTTATCTGCGGGGAGTGTCCGGCCTTTTGCTAAACCGAACGGCTCAATCCAATTTTTCTTGAACCCAAGATGGGTAGGGCGACTGCGTCCTCGCAGTGCCGTGTATTTCCGGGACGTTCGGCGGCGGTGCCTGCCTTCGCGCAAGGCTACGGCACGGTGCGACGGGGACGCACCCGCCCTACCTTTTTGTCTATGTGACACCGGAAATCAACTGCATCAAAGTTGTAACTCCCCCTTTTTTTTAAATTACACCCATTACTGTAGGAGCGGGTTTACCCCGCGATGCTCGAAGACCATCGACATTTTAGATAGATATTCCAAATCTCCACATCGTCCGCACATGCTAATGCCAAAACGAAAATAATCACAACCAGTATGACTGGCTCAAAGCAATCGCGGGGTTACCGAGGAGCATCGCGACGACACCTCAACAAGCGGAGCGCAGTTTCGAGCGGAGCGACACCAACATAACAACCCGCTCCTGCTACAAAGTTTAAATGCCTATACCCAAGTAGTGTCTTTACTCAGTCTTTGGTCCATACTTGTTTTACCGAATAAGCGTTTCCGGTTGGAAACGTCGGGGCTCCTTCTACATGGTCGAATACTTTGATTATGAAATGCCCTTTGATTATATCCCTTGTAGCTAGACCCTGTTCGAAAAGCCTTCCGGAAGGAAGGTTTTTCGCTTTTTTTGCTTTGAGTTGTGCTTGCAGACTCTCCCTCTGAGGCTTTAGCGGGTGTGGAAAGCTTATTAACGGGGCCGAGAGCATGTTCAGGGCATTTTGTCTGGTTTTTGGGCGCAGTTATCCCGTACTAATCTCTGCTGCGCAGGGTAAGGGGCTGGATTCAGGCCGCTTGCTTCAATTTCTCCAAGTGCCGTTTGCGCACCAAGGTGATCCGGCAGCAGTTATAGGCCAGAACTTTTTCCAACAGTTCGTTGCGCACCGCATCGATACCGCGGCGACCCAGTTCGCCAAATTCAAATCCATCTTTGATCGTGAACATCAGCGACTCGACCGCCGAGCGATTCCGCCGCGCATCGCGATACACATCGCTGTCCCAGTCCTGCGGGTCAGTCAGCTTCTTTCCTTTGGCTCCGCTGATGCTGAGGATCTTCACTCCCATCTTCAGGAGTTGGCCGCGGCCCTTCGCTGAAGCGTATCCGTCATCGGTGCTGACCAGCTCGGCAATCACCCCGGTGCGCTCAATCGATTCGCGGATAGCCGGCACGAGCTTGATGGAGTCCGCCGCGTTGCCTTGGGGAACCATCAGGCTGGTGACAAATCCGTTCTTGCTGCGTACCAGTTGCGGCTTGTAACCAATGACGGGATCGCGGCCACCCTTCTTGATATA
This sequence comes from Verrucomicrobiota bacterium, assembly GCA_027622555.1. Taxonomy (NCBI): domain Bacteria; kingdom Pseudomonadati; phylum Verrucomicrobiota; species Verrucomicrobiota bacterium. Next base: position 47,176 of record JAQBYJ010000018.1, on the reverse strand, counting down.
GCCCGCCGATCCGTCCGACAGACTCAGGACCTTCTCGGTGGAGGGGAGTTGCTTGCCGTGGAACACGCGGTCCGCAGCATACTCGACCACCCGCTTCGCATCGGCAATATCGTTGCGGATGCGCTCCAGCACCCGCTTCAGAAACTCCCGGCTGCTGGGCGGCAGTGAGTTCATTTTCAAACCTTCTTCGAGACGGGCGAGTTCACCCCTCAATGAGTCAGCGGCTTGCCCGCCCTTCCTTAGCAGTTTGCGGTAGTGCTTTTTCAGCTTGCCCCGTGAATGGGGTTTGCCCGCGCTCAGGCAGATTTGAAACTCCAGTTTGTCCATCTCATCAAGCCAGCGCGGGACCCATCCTTTGCGAAAGTCCTGCAATCCCAAGATGTGGAGTTTCTGTCCCAGGCGATGCACCCGGCCCAAGAGGCCGGTGAGTATCTTCCCGTCGGTGGGCCAGCTGCTGTTAGCTTTCACCGCAGTGCTGTCGATCGTCGATTCCTTGAAGTCATCGAGGCTTTCTTTCAGTACAAACTCAATCTGTTTGTCCAGGATTAACTCCCGGGTGGCAAGGCTTACCAGGTTCACGTTCTCCAGAATGGTTGTCCATCCCGGCATATTCAATTCCCGCTCCTGCAGCAAGGCGTGCAGGCTCATCGATTCGCGAAGAAAGCGCTGGGCGCTCTTGGAGCTCAATGATCCGAGAAATCCGCGAAGCATCAGGAAGAGGTACACCACGTTTCCCGGCATCCGAGGACGCCCCACCGCAAGGGTCAATTCATCGGCAACGATAGTGCGCTGCCTGATATCCAGATGCGGCAGATCACCGGTGCGGCTTTCAAAGAACCTCCGGTCCTCCATGCGCAAGTGTTTTTTCTTCCGCGCATGAATATCCAGATCCTGTTCGATTGCAGCCACAATCTCCGGGGCAAACCGGAGCACCTCATCCAGTTCGTCCAGATAATCACGAAAGTCGGTGTCCGGAACCGGTAAAAAAAGGTTGCCCGACGGAAGGGAAAAGTTTGTTTTATTTTGTGTCGCACATACTAGCATATTCAGCTCCTTGATTGTAGTTAAGCTGTTGGATACTAGTATGTTGCGGCACTATTCAAGTCTTAATACTGGATTTATTAAACTTTTTCACGCGCATTTTACGCCCAATCAACACCTTTTCGAATAGGGTCCAGCTAGTCGACCTCCAATCTTACTATGGCCGCCATTCAAAAGGCGTGATAGGAGTGATGAAGCGTCCTTTACCATGGAAAGTGCTATACGGACCTCCATTGGCGATTGTTTAAAGATTGTTGGAGAAGCTGAGATTAACGCGGCTTCAAGAGAAAACAGTTTCAGTCTGTCTAATTCAACCGCGTCCTGAGGATTAGGTAATGATGCGCGAACTTCCATCAAAGACGTTTCGTATGGGAAATTGGATACCGTGTTACCAGCTTTTGTAGCACGAACCAGTAATTGTTTGGGAACTGACCAGTTACCCGCATGGAGAGATATCGATTGTTCTGGCGAAAGGCTCCAATTCTTGCCGAAGCGGTTATTGAGATAGGCGGCACAAAATTGCCAGAATGAGGCATACCAAGCTGTGCTTTCGCCTTGTAGTTCATTTGAGCGGGAGGGGACATACCATCCTTTCATGACCTCCTTGATGAAGCCATTTTTAAGTAAACGCTCACGGTCCGTACGAGAAAGGTCCTTGGAGCGGATTGCTGCCGCACCATCTTCTTTCTGGAGCTGCTTGAGGCGCTCAAGAGACTTTGCCAGATTTTCTGACGGTGAACTCATTTTTGTTAATTAGGTTTTTGTGCGTACTTAAAGTGATGCTATTAAGTGTCCCTGTTATTAGGCTATTATGTCAATGCGCAATTGGATTATTGTGCTTTTGGGTATGTAACGAAAGGACGAAGGAGCGATTCTTAAATTGCGACAAGGCAGGAATGGTGAGATTGGGATTGTTCACGCAAATAGGCTTTCCATATAAGGTGTCATGACAGACTTGATACGACATTGTCCTGCAAGTCAGTTGATCTCGATGGTCGTGAAGTAGTGTTCTCGCCAAGCTTGGTGTAGTGCCTCGATCTTATAGAGTCCCATGGGATCTTAGTAAAAAATGAGGCCCCGCTACGCAGTGATCAACCTATGGTCTTACAATCAGGTATTGCTCCTGAAAAATCAAGTGGCAGTTATGAGCCTTCCATTTTCTGGTGTGGGGGACGGGATTTTCCAATTCTTTCGTGGAAACCTCGAATACCAAAATTACCATTCGAGAAGTATGGTATGAGGTTGTCCCGTCTGTTCTCTTGTTCCTCTCGATCTTTATTCAAAATGTCTGCCCGAGCTTGATCCTAGCTCGTTTTGGCAGGAATAATACCCCTTTAAAGCCATGATATACAATAGCTTTGGTGCGGGCGGGGGGAATCGAACCCCCCTCTCAAGCTTGGGAAGCTCACATACTACCGATGTACTACGCCCGCTGATTAAAGAGTGGGATAATCTACTCCTTCCTGGGGCTGATCAAGCAATCCTTTTTATTCGCTCTAGTGAATCAATCCCTCTATCTACCTAATCATGATCAAAAAATTATTCGTGTTCGGTTTGATTGGTATGCTTTTGAGTTCTGCCGGTTTTGGCAAAACAAGTTATCTGTTATCCAAACCCGGTGAACTACTCCTGAAAGAAGACTTCGGTTCTGAAGAGCTTCCCGAGCATTTCAGGGAAGGAGCGGGTGTATGGGATATTGTGGATGGGACACTTCGCGGAAGACAACGAGCAGAAGACAATCATACCGCTTTTCGGAAAATCCATTTGGATCACTATAATGTCATTTACGAATACGACATGAAGATGGAAGGGGACGGATTCACACGTCTGATGATCAACTGGGATCTGGTCCATGTCTCAAAAGGAGAGATCCATTACGACAAGGCACAGGTGGTTAAGATAAAGGAAAAAGGCAAGCGTGCTCAAATGGCCAAGCAGAAGCGTGACCAGGGTCTTGATCCCTTGAAGGGTGATTATGAGGAAGCAACCTTCGTCATAAAGGAAGTTCCATTGAACCTCAAAGAAGGGCAGTGGTATCACGTAGTTATTGAATCGGTCGGTGATAAGTTGAGTCTGCAGGTTGATGGCAAATCGGTCGTTGGCCAGCACGACGGCTTTACCGAAAAGAAGGACAACTTTGGATTTCAAACAGGAGGGTTGGAAAGCTATCTCTACATCGATAATGTTCGGGTTCGCGAACCGATTCCGTTGAAGGAGCTGTCTGCGAAATAGGTATCACATTCTCGTGCCGACAATTTGTTTATTGCATTGGCATTTTTAATCCACCTTCCACGTCGCTTCAGGAGTTATAATGGACACCTAAGGACGCTCAAAGGCACTAATTTGAAAGGAGAATTAGTTAAGCGTGAATTTAGCGTTATTAAGCGGTAAACCCTGCCTATGATGGTAGTGATCTCGTCACCCTTGCTCCGAATTGGCTCTGGTTTGAGGCTTGCGGATTAATGCAACTCGGTCGATGATGAGTCGGTCGTGAGCAATATGTCCAATCGTCGGCAATTTCTTAAATCCTGTGCAGCTACTGGTGCTTTTTTGGGATTGGGAGATGGTGGATTAATTCCAGGCCTTCCTGTCCTGCGAGCGGCCGAGTCGCAAATCCAAACAAACTTCGTCCGATTCAGTCCGGATATCGAGCCGTTAGTTCGTTTACTGGAAGAGAGCTCACGTGATCGATTGTTGGAGGAGATCGCTCACCGGATTAAAACCGGAACTTCGTATCATGAAGTGCTCACATCCTTGTTTCTTGCCGGCGTGCGTAATATCCAGCCACGCCCGGTCGGGTTCAAGTTTCATGCAGTATTGGTGGTGCATTCCGCTCACCTGGCCAGTCAGAACTCCCCTGATAGTGATCGGTGGTTACCCATATTCTGGGCTCTGGACTATTTCAAATCGTCTCAGGCGCGCGATGTGTCGGAAGGTGATTGGATTTTGCCATCGGTGGATGAACGGATGCTGCCTTCCGCTTCAAAGGCTTTAGCTCTGTTTAGAGAAGCCATGGACCAGTGGGATGAAACCAAAGCGGATAGCGCTGTAGCTGGTCTGGCTCGATCGGCGGGAAACGAAGAACTATTCGATATATTTTGTCGTTATGGTGCACGTGATTTCCGGGACATCGGGCACAAGGCCATTTATGTAGCCAATGCTTGGAGGACATTAAAAACGATTGGCTGGCAACATGCTGAGCCAGTGCTGCGCTCGCTAGCATACGCGCTCCTCGAAGGCGGCGAAGATAACCCTGCCCAGAATGATTACGAGGCCGATCGACCCGGTCGAAGAAATCTTCAAGCGCTCAAAGAAATTCGAACCGGTTGGCAACAGGGAGAAATCAAGCCGGAAGCCTCGTTGGAACTTTTGAACGTTCTACGTCAGGGCAGTTGGCAGGATGCCAGCAAAAAAGTAATCGATCTGCTCAACCGTGGGATTGATCCACAATCTATTTGGGACGCCCATTTCCAGCATGCGGCTGAGATGATGATGCGGCGGCCAGCTATTGTTGCGCTGCATGCGTGTACGACTTCCAATGCCATGCACTACCTATACCAGCACACAAACAACGATGAGACCCGGCGATATTTGCTCCTGCAGAACTCGGCCTTCCTTACTATGTTTCGTCGGGCCGGAGGCGTAGGGGAGGGTATCTCAATTGACACCTTCAATCCAGTCGAGGGAACTCCAAGCCTGGAAGACGTTTTATCGGACGTAGGTAATAATAGGATACTGTCTGCGCAAAAGACGTTGGCCTACCTCGAGCAGTCTCAGGACCCGCAGTCATTTATTGCCGCCGCTCAGCGCATGATTTATCTCAAGGGCAACGATTCACATGATTATAAATTCAGTTCCGCCATGCTGGAGGATTATCGGCATCTTTCGCCAGAAATCCGGGCGCGCTTCCTTTCTTCTACCGTTTTCTGGCTGGATGGCCATGAAAAACCTGACAATAGGTTGGTGGCTCGGACCCGGGCCGCGCTAAGTTAATTACAGAATACGGGCGACTTGGCTTGTAAGGTTCTGAATAATTCGGGATAAAGAAGTTTTATGAACCGACGCAACTTCATCCAAGGTCTGGCTCTAGCTGGAGCAGCATCCATTTTAAAATTCCCCAATGAGTTAAATGCTCAATCAAGGGTTACGAATTCGAAACTAAAAATCGTATCAGTCGACGCTTATCCGGTAAAGTTGTGGGAGCGCTCCAATCAAGGAACTTTGCCAGAGTTTAAGTCCGACTTTGATCCGAAACGCTGGCGTTATACCGGTCCTTTTGCCCAATTGGCTGGTGCCATTGTCGTGGTTATCAAAACAAACAATGGCATAACCGGATTTGGTATGGGTGGTGGAGGCAAAGTGGGCTGCGAAATTATTCAGGGTCACTTGAGGCATTTGTTGATCGGAACCAATCCTTTAAACATAGAGCTGCTGTGGGATCAAATGTACACGTCCTCAAACTTTTATGGACGGCGTGGTGTTTTTGTAATGGCCCTGAGTGGAGTGGATAATGCCTTATGGGATATTTTTGGAAAACATGCGGATCAGCCTGTGTATCGCCTATTGGGTGGGACAACCAAAGACCGGATTCCTGTGTATCATACCGGTGTGCCGGAAGCGGTTCAAAATGGACTCGATTTGAACATTCGCCACTTCAAGGTGGTTATTTGGGATGGGCTGGCGGAAGGCGAAGAAGGTAAACGCAGAACCGTAAAGACGCTTCAGGCATTTAGGGAAAAGGTCGGTCCGGATCGGACCATGATGATCGAATGCGTAGCCGGCTGGGACGATGTTGATTACACCATCGATATGGCCAAACGATTGGAAGACTTAGATCTTTATTGGATAGAAGAGCCACTCTCACCGGACAACATTCTGGGCTACGAGCGATTGGTAAAAGAAATCGACAGCACCCGAATTGCCAATGGCGAGCATGAGTACACCCGTTTTGGATTTGCTGAATTGATACGGCATAATGCTGCCGATGTTTTGCAGCCCGATGTGACCTGGTGCGGTGGTGTAACTTCTCTTCGGAAAATTTCAGCAATGGCCGCTGCTCACGGACTCGAATTTACACCTCATCGGGGAGGTAGTCTTTTTGGTCTTCCCCTTTGTTTAGCTTCGGGACAATGCAATTGGGCAGAAAGCTTCGGCACCACGGACGCGGGAACTGAATTGATGAATGCCATGAGTGCAACCTTTGAAAACGGTTACTACCTTCCATCCGAAAAGCCGGGGTTCGGTACCGCGCTCACTGAGGAACTCGTAAAGGAATATTCGGTTTCCTGATTATAGGGAATAGTTCCGAGGGACAGAAGAGATCATTTATTACCCTTCCTCTGCCGAACTACTTCATACAGGCATACTCCCGTCGCTACGGAAATATTGAGGCAAGGCACATTTCCCTCCATGGGGATTTTAACCAGGTCATCGCAAGTATCCATGGTCAGACGTCTTAGGCCATTTCCTTCAGATCCCATCACGATGCCGATGGCACCAGTAAGTTTGAGATCATAAAGATCTTGTCTCGCTTGGTCGGAAGTTCCGATAAGGAAGAGCCCGGCATCTTTCATCTTGGTCATCGATTGGGCCAGGTTGCTGACTTGCACGACAGGTACTGATTCCGCTCCGCCAGAAGCAACACGACGAACGGTTTCGGTGATCGAAGCGGCCCGGTTCTTGGGAGTAACCACAGCAATGACTCCTACTGCGTCAGCAGTTCTTAAACAGGCCCCAAGGTTATGTGGATCTTCGATACAATCGAGTATCAGGACGGTGGGGCTATCGAGCTCGATAATTTTCTCATAGAGCTCTTCTTCCGACATACGGGGAAGCGGGGCGTTGATATCCACGTGTTTGCTTTCCCGTGGGGGGTTCTTCGATCTGTTGTTTCTTCTAGCCATACTGGATGTCGCGATAAAAGAGGGTTTAACCAACGAATCAATCCTGGATTTACTTTGGACTGGATTCCGTCCGACTTTCCACGAACTTCACCAGGTCTGAGAAAACGTTATGCAAAAACAGGTCTTTTATCGAAATCTGAATTCCTAACTCCAGGTTTATTTGGTTCACCATGCGCATGGCTTTTATTGAATCTCCGTTTAGTAATAAAAAGTCGTCGTTAGTGCTGATCGATTCACAGTTCAGTATGTTTACCCATATGGTTGCCAGGATTATTTCCGTCGGCGAGCTTGGATCTGTGTTTTGAATTTCCTGATTCGGGGTCGTATGCTGTTCAGTGGATGAATCCTTAAAGGATCCGTTTCTTGATACTTGTTCTTGGAATTCAGGCCCTGATTTAACCCTCCCCAGGTATTCCAGACAGCCATCCTCTTTAAATCGTCCGAGATCACCTGTTTTGAAAATCCTGAATCCCGGGTTACGGGTGTCTTCTAGAAATGACTTAATCGTCCTTTCAGTATCATTCCAATATCCGGGACTTAGAAAACGACTTCGAACAACAATCTCTCCCAACTGATTAGTGACCACTGGATTGCCATCTTCACCAATCACGAAGATTTCCATATCTTCGACCGGGTAACCTATAGGGACTGTTGTAGTTGGTAGCTCCCCATCTTTTTCAAAAAAGAATTGTCTGCATAATCCGGTTTCGGTTGAACCTAATCCGTTCACCAGGATGCATTTTGGTGGGCAAAATTTTGAAAACAATTGCAGGTCTTCGACAGCTGCTTCATCTCCCTCGAGCCGAATCATGCGAAGACTGGATTTTACAGAGAACTCATTAAGGGCAAAGCGAAATACCAGAGGAATGGAATGATAAATGGTTATCTCCTCCTCAATTAACCAACTCGCCAAGGTGTCGATGGAATCCCTATCTGTCCTGTTTGGGAAAACACTGGCACCATTTAACAAAGCACCATACTGACTTGAAACGCAGGCACTTAAACTGGGGGAATGAAGCAAGGTGAGTTTGTCCTTCCAGGTTATTTTCAAACTGTTTGTATACCTCAGAATATTGTGTAGAACATTTCGATGGGTGTCAGTGACTCCTTTGGGTCGACCAGTTGAACCGGACGTAAAGTAAATGTAGGCCAAGGAATCTGGATCGATTTGGAGACTCGGATTCTCAATTGGCGGCCCAGATTCAAATTCCTCAATATTGATAATTCTCTGTCCGGATTGAACAAGGTTGTTTAACCTAAAGGAGCTTTTGTTATCAGTCAGAATGGTGGAGGCATCCAGGCACTGAAGTATCTCAAGTAGGTATGATGGTCGATCGGATGGCTCTAATGGCACGTAAAACATTCCTGCCTTTAATACCCCCAGGGTAGCCGCAATAAATGGGGCTCCTTGTTCGCATAGGATCACGATTGGGGATTTGGCAGGAACTTTTTTTGAAAGTAGATCCGATGCAATGCGGTTTGCGTAGAGATTGAGGGAATTATAAGTGAGCCCACAACTCTGTGTTTTAACGGCGAGGTGTTTCCCGTGTTTCCTTACTTGTTCCTCAATGCGTTTGGGAATGGACTGAGCAGTCTCAGCAACTGAAATGGGCTCGAAGGAAATCATTAAGTATTTTGTTTTGAACAATAGGTCAGTATCTGGAGGGTAGTTTCTGATGAGTGCAAAACCTAAACACAAGCCAACCGAACGAGAGGAGTCTCTCTGCCCTTGTAAGAGCCAGAAGACCTATGGTGCTTGTTGTATGCCATATCATTATTTGAAGGCAAAGCCTGAAACAGCGGAGCAACTTATGCGTTCCAGATATAGTGCCTACTTTTTCAGGCGAATCGAATACCTGCTCGATACCACTCATCCTGATACACGCGAGCCTGGACTGCGGCAGGAAATCGTCAAAACGATGGAACAGGTCAGTTGGAGTTTCCTGAGAATTCTCAGCACCAGTGGCGGTGGGAAAGAAGACAAGACCGGGAAAGTTGAATTTATAGCTGATTACTATTTAGAGGGTGAGCTTTACGAATTGCACGAACGTTCCCGGTTCAAGCGCTTTAAGGGTGCCTGGAAGTACTTGGACGGGAAGAAGTAAAATGTGGTGCCCACGTTTGTTCTCAAGATGCTCAGGATCCTTCTTGCTCAGACAGTGGGTCGATGAGATTCCCTTCCGCATCTTTCGGGAAATACAGGTTGGAAAGCTTCAGTAAAATGGCTTCGAGCATTTCGTAATACGCGTTTTCCTGAAAGGTAGATTTCTTTTTTCGTAACACTTCTATTTCTGCTTCAAGTGCGTCGCGTTCCTGGCGCTGTTCCGCGGACAGACGCTTTTCCTGTTCCGATGGTATCAATGCTATTTGATGGGCACGAAATCCATCAGCGTCCATTCCCGTCTTGGAACGTTTCGTTACCCGCACTCCACGAAACCAATCGGGCGGGGTACCGAGCTTGTCACCGTTATCATCTAACAATGCATGCTCGGACGATAAGCGTCCGGCTTCCGTATAAAATGATTCTACGCGATCCGACGTTGTGAGGAATGCCTCGAGCAGTGAGGTTTGTCCGTCCTGGTCGATGTCACCGTCTGATTTGGCGAGTACGTTGGCAAAGTATTCTCCGAAACGCGCGTAGTTGATTTCATCCGGATTTCTCGTCCCTGAAATGATAATTCGGTTTGGCCCCGACAGAGCTGACATAAATGGGCTGCTGGCTGATCCGCCATGAATAAAGATGAGCGTACGATCCATCTTTGGTATCCAGTCTGCGAGTTCTTTTGAAGAGATGTCAGGTCCTTTGATGTTGAGGTAGGCATCGCGACGATTGTAGGTGCCGTGGCCAATATAAACGATCCATGCGGGAGCCGCTGATTCTGTATCCAGGTCCTGGATCCACTTAAGAATCTCTTCTTTGGGGGTGGATGCTTCGCTCGTGTTTCTTCCAATAAAATCGACGACCGCATTGGTAGCCTGGCCGGCTTCTTCCCAGGCTTGTGCGGCTTCTTCAAATCCTTCGGCGTAACTGGCTTCTCCTGGAGCGCCTACGATAACCAGCACTTGATGGTCGGTTGAAGCGAACCCACTCAGGCTCGCGAAAAATAGCAAGGATACAGGTATTCCAAATCTCATGGTAAGCCTCGCAATCTTCTGACGCCCCATTCGAGAAGGAAGCAGGTTAGGATGGCCAGAAACCACCAGCTCTTATGCCAAAGAGGCGATGAGTAAGTTTCGGTGATAGGTGCAGGATTCCGGGTTAGCAGGTCATTCAAGGAACTGAGTTGCGAATATCCCAATACTCGGCCGCCTGTCTTGTTGGCCAGGTTTTCCAGAAGGTTCCTGTTAGGTTCAAGTGAGCGAAACTCTTCTGCTGCAGGGTCGAGCACCCAGCCGGCTTCCGAGGATCCCACAACGGCTCCTTCTGCATTGGTTACCTCAAGCGTAGCCAGATAGGCGCCAGCATCACGAGCGAGGAACTCAGCAGAAAAATGACCCGGTTGGTCGGAGACTGGATCGGCGATGACCGATACTTCTTCGAATCCGGATTCTTCGCCCGTTTTCGTTTCTATCTTGGCAACCCGTTTTATAGTAACACGAGCCTGGGCCAGATCAATGGGAAGATAGTCTTTGTCCCGGGCAATGATCTTTAACTGCATCGTTTCGCCGGTCTTTACGGTATTCAACTCCACTTGCGCCAAATTATCCGTGACCAGCCAACGTGCAAGTTGACGCCAGAAACGGGCGAGATCGACTTGTTCCTCTGCTCCCTTCATTCCCCAGCGCCAAAGATCGCCGAGAGCCAGAGCTGCAACGCGACCCGAACCAAATTGCTGCGCGACCAACCCCGGATACCGGTTACCCGTGCGATCAACTGCTTCCGCCAATACCTGGGCACCTGGTTTCAGGCTGCTGAGTGGGTTGAGAACTTTAAAGGGTGGCATGGCATTGAGTCGCTCTCTTTCCTCGGACTCGATTGGGCGCACTCGGACCCAAGGTTCTACCCAGCCCTCGCGGGTAAGCTCCCATTGCAAATCCGTACCTGGTAAAATGTCTGGTTTGCGGTCCAAATGAACCGGTAACGCACTCGCCAGTGGTGTGTCAGCATAGTTTCCGTTTTCCAGGGAATCGGCACCTCCCAGGACGAGGAGTCCGCCTCCACGCTCGCTTGCAAATCGTCTTAGGAGGTTTTGTTGATCGAAAGAGAAAAACTCCGCTTCCAGATCGTCAATGATCACTGCATCATATTCGAAGAGCCCCTCTGCTGTTTTAGGAAACCCACCAACGAGCTCATCTTGATCCCTCGTATTGACACGAACCAGTACCGGTTGATCGTAGCGCTCCGTTTCGTCCTCCCGCCCGAAACCGCGGTAAAGTGGGTTACTTGATTCACCCGAGCGGCCTTTAAATTCGAATTTAGGTTCCCGTTTAGCCACGCGAATAAGTCCAACCAGGCTTAGCTGATGATCTTCTGCTAATGCCCGGTTGAGAAACTTAAACTCCCAGTTTGGGCGCCCACTCACGTAAAGAATCCGATATTCGTCTTGCCCCTGATCAATCATAAACAGGCGACGATTATTTAAAAGTGTGGCTTCTTCCGGCGATGCCATATCTTCCATGAGATTAGTCTCTGCTTCGGCCACAGCTGCCACTTCGTAAAATTGAATACCCGTCTGCAATGGCCGCCAGCGAAAGTTTAGACTTTGAGGATCGCCGGATGATTTAGGTGAAATACGAACAGGCTGGGGGAGGAAATCTTCGTCCTCCTCGGCATCGAGAATGGATTTTGTGTTCAACGACTTTACACGCACTTCCATTGCTTTTCTGAAACCTCCTCTGCTCGCCACATCGGCCGTCAAGGTAACCGGTGAATCGTCGAAAGCCGTTTGTTTCAATTCGATGCGATCTATACTGACGTCCGGCATAGAGCCGGGATTTCCGACCACGATTGGATAAATCGGTGGTAAGTCCGGGAGTCCTGCCAGGCTTTCTTCCATGTCGGTGGCGTTACCATCGGTTAGGACGACAACTCCTGCCAATGGAAGCCCCTGGTAACGGTCCTTGAGGTTTTTCAACGCCAATCCCAAGTTGCTTCGATCTCCCTGGAAATCCAGTTGGCTGAAATCTGGAATACGTCGCAGGTCGCGATCAAATTGGTAGGGGCGGATTTGAAAATTGTCTGTCAATTGCGCCAACCAAGCACTGTTCAAACCTGTTAAATGGTCGAGCAACTCTTCTCCACGTGTCAGGTCGGAGCCTGTTTCCTTTAGTTGGAGTCCCTGACTATTGTCAGCAATGACTGCCACTATGTTAGCGCCGCGTGCGGCCCGCTTACCTGTCCAATGAGGTTCGAGTAAGAAAAGAAGAATGAGCAAAATTCCCAGCACGCGGAAACCGAATGGTAACCATTCGCCAATGGTTCTACTCCCTAAAGGCTTCCAGGCGGTCCAGGTTAAAAATAGAAGAATGAAGGCAGCCGGAACTAGAATCCACCACCACCCGGTGTTCGTGAATGTCAATGAAGCAACCGTCATGAATCTCCCCCCAGGGCTTCGTAGTAGTTCTTCACAGAATCCGCATATTTGGGTGGAACCGGATCCCGGTCGATGGGTTGAAGCGTATCCGGGCTGTCTTTACGAAGTAGTTCCTGATGTACCCAGGACTCAACTTCGCGAATGGGTTGAAGTATCGAAGTGTCAATGTCTCCCCATTTTGGTGGGGTGCCGTGCCTTTTGAAATCTGCCCGAAACTGCTCGGCCCTTTCTCTAGCCTGTTGTATCTGTTCCCGGGCTTCCGGAAGTTCCATTAATTCTTCTATGGTCCGCAAGCGTTCGTTCCAATCGACAAACCCCTCACCGGTTATGGGCCCATCCCATCTGCGGTTCCCTTCCGAGATTGAACGGATGATATCGTTTAAATTCTGTAGTTGATTATTTCCACCACCACCGGTGGTTCCGCCGGTTTGTTGTCCACCACGCTGGCCTGGTTGACCGGGTTGCCCGTTTGCTTGGCCTGGTTGCTGTCCATCTTGTGCCAAAGATCCGCCTGGTTGCTGACCACCTTGTTGTCCGGATTGGCCAGGCTGTTGACCACTTCCGGGCTGTTGACCCTGTTGGCCACTGCCTGGTTGTTGGCCACTGCCTGGTTGTTGACCGCTGCCAGGTTGTTGTCCTGGTTGCTGACCACCTTGACCGTTTTCCGATGGCTGTCCCTGACCTTGGCTTTGAGCTTGAGCGAGTTGACCTTCCTGTCCCTCGCCCGGTGTAGAACCTGGTTGTTGGCCGTCTGGTTGTTGACCTTCTTCTCCAAGTGTTTGTCCGGACTGACCTTGCTGACCTTGCTGACCTTGCGAAGATTCTCCAGCTTGAGCGAGTTCCCCGCCTTCAGGGCGTTCTTGTTCTAATTCATTGAGCAAATCATTTAGTTCTTCCTGGGCAAAACGCAGCGCTGTGGTTTCGTCGCCCATAACGGATTCTGCCGCTTCGGATACCGCGCGTTCCAGTTCATTTAAGGACGCCTGCAAACCGGGTTGCATATTCTGGGCTTGTTCCAAAAATCCTCGGCGTACCAGTTCTTCGGCGACACCAAGGTTATCCTTCGTGTCGCTTTGATTTTGGCGTCTTAGAATGTCGTACAGTTTTCTGTGGAGTGTCGGTTCCCCGGATTCTGAGTCTTCCGTGATTTGTCTTAAATCGTTCAGGAGTTGTTCCAGGTTTTCTTGTTGTTGGCTATAACGTTGGGCGACTTCACCCCGTTTCCCTGATCCATCCAGACTTGGGATTTTGTCCTCTTCAATTGAATCAAGCTCCTGCGACAGGTCTCTTTGTGTTTCTGCCAAATCTTGTGCGGCGTCGCGAACCTTTCGCATGGATTCGGAAAACTGACTGGAGGTCGATTGACGAAAATCTTCTTTTAGTTCTTCCAGGTTTTCTTGAGCACGGCTCCCGGATGCCAAGGCTTGGGAAACCTCTCCTTTTTCCAGAGCTTCACTGATGTTGCGCATGTCCTCCCGGGTTTCGTCGAGCCTCTCTTGTGTGTCGCGTGTATCTCCATCGGTAGGCATTTGGTCCATTCGCTGGCGAACTTCGTCCATTTGGGTTAACATTTGGCGTTGCTCTTCTTCCAGGCGTTTTAATTCCCGTTGAATTTTATTACGTTCTTCTTCATCTTCTGCGGCAGCCAGCGCTGTTTGAAGTTCCTTGAGACGATCGTTCATCTGGCCTTGCCTACGTGCCAATTCACTCAATCTACTCAGCACCTCCAATTCTTCACGCTCTTCCGGCGTAGTCATAGCCTGGGCCTGACTCTCGGTTTCGTAGCGGTTTTCATCTTCGTTAAATTCGAGTTGATTCAACTGGCGCTGATTGCGGTTATTGCCGCCTCCGCCACCACCGCCTTGTTGCCGGCCTTGAGTCACATTCATTTCTCGTGGTCTAAGCCTCAGAAGCGACTGATAAGCACCTTGTGTTGCCAGCCATGCTTCGTCTATCGAGTTGTCTGACTCTTCCTCCAGAGCTTCATCGAAGGCACTGATCGCTTTCTCCATAAATTCCAGAGCATCGGTCGCGGCCGCCAGAAGTTTTTTGTCTTCCTGCAATTCCAGAATCATTTCCTGTACTTGCATGCTAACTTGTTGCTGCGATTCCAGCAGGACTTGCGTGTCTTCCAGGAATCCCGGATCTCTGTCCCCACGTTCTTTTAATTTGAAAGTGGCGATAGCGATATTGCGTTGTTGGTCGAGGGCTTCTTCTTCCTGGCCTCCCTGTTGTCCCTGGCCTCCTCCGCCACCGCCTTCGCCTTCCCGATAAATTTCTTCAAGTGGACGGACTTCTGCGTAGAACAGATCGCTGGTGCTTCGTCTTTTTTCACCTTCTGCTCCGAAATCATCTGCCCAGGCAAACCATGTAACGAGCTGATCGATCTCGACCGCTGCATCTTCCAAAGCATAGAGCTTTTCAAACTCAGCTTCCAGCTGGTCTGTATTGTCGGATTTTAGAGAAACATATTCTGGGCTGTTTGCGCCGATCGTCACTGCAAGACCGTAATCAACCAGGCCAAAATCATCATTGGCTTTCGCTTCAAAAGCTAATTCCTCTATGGGAGATACGGCCTGGTCGCCTCTGGGGAAATTGAGTTTTAATTCTGGTTTTTTGTTTTCGCGTACGGCGATGCGGATGTCCGGCGGGTACGGGTTCTTACGCCCTTGGTTATCCGTCAGGTGAAGATAATAGCGCAGGTCTTCTTTTAAGACAAACTCAGTATTGAACTTGGTTTTTTCCGGATTTGCCGCGGCCAACTGGATGCGGTTGCCGGCTTTGTCTACCAGCTCCACCTTCGCCAGTGGTTTGTTTACCAAGAATTGGTATTCCAACTTTGTGCCTTCAACGGCGCTTACGCGTCGCGTGTCTTCTACGAGCTTATCCTTTATTCCAGTGTAGTCAGGATAGTCTAGAAACGCATCAGCCTGGACTAAGGCTGGGAGGTCATATACTTCCAAGCGGTAGTCATCGGTTTCTTCGCCCGGGTATTCGACATGGTAATGGGATGATTCTTCGACCGATTGTAAGGTGTATGCAAAAATTGGATCGGACAAACTTTGTGCCATGGCATGGCGCATAACCACACCGTCATCCTGCCGCACAACCAAGGTGGCAGACCTGGCGACATTACCTCGAAAACGAATCGCAATCACCACAGCCGATCCTTCCTCGATCTCGGTGTTACCCGGAGTCACCTCAACTGAAGAAATGAAAACCGGCATACCGGGGGCATTGATGGAGATTTCCCGGTCTTTTGTGTAGAAAGTGAGCGCGGCAATTCCGACGAGAAGACTCATCGCGGCCAGATAGGCCGTTTTGCAACGCGTCCTGGATTCCTTTCCTACATCCTCCCAGTATTGAAACAAGGAAAAATGAAGCGTTTCTTTAATCAGCTTTTCCTGAAGGAAATTTAATCCCTCGCTTGTGCGCTGTTGTTCCAAAGCCGTCGTGAGAAGTCCTTCGACTTGCGGAAATTTCTTCTCAACTGCTTTAGCCGATTCGGAATAATCAAGCGGTAACTTCAGCTTTGAGATGTAATTATAGAATAAGGTTATCAGGGTTATTCCGCAAATGATCGGAAATGCCAAACCGCTGAATGAAGGGAAGAATAGCCTGAGTACAAGAGTGAAAGCGGCCAGGCCTGAAGCGATTAGCCATCGGCGGGCTCCCAATCGATTTGCCTTATTTTCTCGCAGACGGTGAGCGGTCATCAACAGCTCCTTGCGAATGCGGGGATCGATGGTTCTGGGATCTATTTTGTTCGGTGTGCTCATGCTTCGGCTGGAGTAAATCCTCTGCGGCTAATCTTGATTGAAAGGAGGCTTTCGAAGGCCAGAAAAAGAGCAGTGCCAATAAGTAACCAACGCCAGAGTTTTTGTTCGCCTTCCAGTTCGATGGCATTTTTTGCGGCTGCTTGTTGTTCAGAAATTTCTTCCGATATAAGATGCTGACTCGCCTCAAGTGGCACACCTAGTTTTTCCCAGGTATCGAAAGGAAGTGAGTCGATTCGGCTTTCCTCATGTGGAATATTTAAAGCTACCCAATGAGATTCCCCTTCGCTGCCAAGCTGATAGAGCCCTGGTGCTTTGGTTGAGTTGGCATCAATGACGCCTGATCCGAGTGAAGTCCAAATGACTTCGCCATCACCGGCAAGTTGATCTGATTCGTTGACGAACGCCATGGTCGGTAGGGTAGGTCCACCCAGCGATTGCTCGATCAATTCTTGAAACCAAGGAACAAACTTTGATGATAACACCCATTGGCTGGCTTGAGGAGTCCAGTCGCCGCCCCAAGCAATTAAGGAACCGTCTCCGACTTTCCATTCAACCACCGCAGCAGGGCCTTCGTCAAATTTTGCAAGGATACGCGCTTCTGAATTATCCGGAGCCAGCAGGGTGTTCGCATTCCAGAATCGTATATTGGTGAAGTTATTGTAGCGCGGATCGGCGAAGATCTTGAATATGGGATGCTCGAAATCTATGGTTCCGAAGAGTCCATAGTTTCGACTTAACTTCGGGCTTTTCCAGCCAGCTTCTCCGGTAATCGATTCTATGAGTTCGATTTGAGAAGGGTTCGTTAAAAGGAGTAGAGCGGTTCCTCCGTTGGATAAAAAAGTTTGTATCCCACGTGCCTGAGAGTCGGTGGGTGTTTCGCCGATAAGCAATAGCGATGCCGTGTTCTTTTCCCAATTGGCTTCGGCAGTAGTGATGGAGATTTTAGGATCCTTCCAGCCGGATACGGCTCGTTCCATATAGAAGCGTGCGGCCTTTGGATCGTCCGATGCTTGGGAACCGATGAATGGCAGGGTGGCTTCGCGTTTGTTTTTTGGTGCCACATAAAAGGTGTTATCAAACGGTTCTGAATCACCCTCAATCTGGATGGTAAGTGGATTGGTCTGATCTTCCGGAATTTCCATGATAAACAATCGTTTGTCGCCAACCTGGGAATACACTGTTTGTTGCTGGCCTATCAATTGACCTGTTACCGCGTCGATCGCCTTCAAAGTGATGGTTTGATTTTCACCTGTGGTGATTAAACTCAGGCGTGCGTTTCTGGGGCCTTCGCCAATCTTCGACCAGCCTAACCACTGTAAGCCTGCGTTCCTGGTTTCTCCGCCAACGGTTGGCTCAAACTCGACCACGCAATTGTCCGGCCAATCTCTTCCGGCCAATCCGGTTAGTCTACTGCCATTAGTCAGGTCTGAAAAAATGCGGATGGTTTTTTTTGCGTTTGTTCCGGTATTTTCGGCGAGTTGCTCCAACTCATCCAGACCGGTGTCGATTCCCGAATCGAGGTAGGTGGCTCCCCAGCCTGGTTCCCTATCCTTTAATACACTGCGTACAAGGGGTACTCTTTCCGATGAAGGCGTTTTCTCCCAGAGTTCGTTTGAAAGGATATAGCTTACCTGATCCGACACACCAATGATGCTCAACCGGTGATCTTGCCCGGTCTCTTCCACCCAGTTTATTAATTGTGATTTTGCCGCCTCCCATTGACCGGTTCGACGCATACTTGCGCTTTCGTCGAGGATAAGGACGGTATGGTGTTCTTGATTGTTTTCCTTCAAAAGGGGGACATCCCTTTTTAGGAATGGACGCGAAAATCCAAATGCAAGTAATGCGATGACCAGGCACCGAAGCAGCAGCAACCACGGATGCTGAAGATTACTTTTCTTTTGCAGCCGAGGTGGAGATGCACTCAAAAATTGAGTCGAGCTGAACTGCACCTTGTTTCGGGTAGCTCTGCGTATCAGATGAAAAATGACAGGACCGACTATGGCTGCCGCACCTAATAAAAACCATGGAGAAAGAAAACTCATCCCGACCTCCTGTGGTTTGCGCGAATTGTCTTTCGGGCCAGGCCGCCGGACTTAATCATATCCAATAAGACATAATCCAACGGTGTATCGGTGGATGCCATTTGAAAGGAAACGCCGCGTTCGTCGAAACTCTTTTTAACCTTTTCCTGATGTTCGGACAATTTTTCCAGGTAATCTTTTCGTGCCACATCAGGATCGATATAAACCCTTTTCCCCGTTTCCAGGTCTTCCCACTGTGCGGCTGTTCCGAAGTCCAGGGATAATTCTGCTGGATCAAGAATTTGAATCGCTCGCACATCATGGCGCATGGCTACCAGGTGGCTGATCTCCTTTTCCCACTCGGACGGAGGTGTTAGGAAATCCGAAATGATAAGGATCAGACTTCGCTTTTGATTTAGGAGTGCCACCTCTTCCAATGCTTGACCGAGATTGGTTTCATTACCACGGGGTTCACGTTGGAGTTTGGAAAGTAATAGGCGTAATTGTCCGGGTCGCCAACGTGCCGGCAGGTAGTCGCGTACTTTGCTATCGAAAATAGAAAGGCCCACCACATCGCGTTGTTGGATGAGGAAATAAGCCAGAGTGGCTGCCAGGCTGCGCGCATAGTCGGCTTTGTTGTAGTCCAGAGACCCAAAGAGCATGGAACGGCTCGTATCTAGAACTATGTGACACCGGAGGTTCGTTTCATCTTCAAACTTCTTGATGTATTCCTTGTCGGTTCGGGCCAGGGCGCGCCAATCGAGGTAACGTAGATCGTCGCCCTGACTGTATTCTCTATACTCCGTAAACTCTACTGAGAACCCTTGAAGTGGACTTCGGTGAAGTCCTGACCACAGACCCTCAACCACCACACGGGCACGCATCTCCAAATCGCGAATAGCGAGGAGTGCTTGTGGGTTGATTGCAGTGTCGGACGGCATTATTTTAAAGTTGGAAATATTTCGTTGTGTTAAGCCTGCTTGAGTTTGGTTTCTGGAACTGCTTCGATGAGTTTGGAAATCACGTCTTCAATGGTTATGCCCTCAGCTTCGGCCCGGTAGTTGAGTAGTATGCGGTGGCGGAAAACGGGTGCTGCCAGTTTGCGAATGTCATCCGCTGTGACGTGAGCTCGACCCTGCCAAAGCGCGAGCGCTTTACCTCCGAGGACCAAGGCCTGGGCGGCGCGGGTACCGGCTCCCCAGTTGATCCAACCTGCGACAAAGTCAGGTGCGTTTTTGTCACCCGGGCGAGATGCGGCGGTCAATCGAACAGCGTACCGTACGATCTCTTCAGAGACAGGCACTTGACTAACCAGTTTCTGAAAGGCGAGGGCGTCTTCGCTGGTGAAAACCGGTTCAATGGGTTGTTCGAGCCGCGCTGTGGTTTGTTGAACAACTTTTACTTCGTCATCTTCCGGTAGGTAATCGATCAAGACGTTAAATAGGAATCGATCGAGCTGCGCTTCAGGAAGCGGATAGGTGCCTTCCATCTCGACCGGATTTTGGGTGGCTAATACAAAGAACGGTTCACTCAGGACGTGGCGTTCACCCGCAGCGGTTACCTGATGCTCTTGCATCGCTTCGAGCATGGCAGCCTGGGTTTTAGGAGGCGTGCGATTGATTTCGTCGGCCAGTATTATGTTTGCGAATACCGGTCCTTTAACGAATGTTAAAATCCTTCCATCAGGCGTGTCGGTGAGGATTTCTGTTCCTGTGATATCGGCCGGCATCAGGTCCGGCGTAAACTGAATGCGTTTGAATTTCAGTTGAAAGATTTTGGCGACAGATTTTACCAGAAGAGTTTTCGCTAAACCGGGAGCTCCGGTTAGCAGGCAGTGACCGCCACAGAGTAAGGCAAGAAGTATTTGGTCGATGACCGCTTCCTGCCCAATTATGACCTTACCCAGCTCCTTCTTTACGCGCTCGCGGCCTGCCTGTAGTCGCTCGTATGCGGCTTCGTCTTTTTTGTGAGGGGTTGGTTCCACCGCAGTCGGGGTTTCCTTGGCTACGGCAATTTCCGGCTCAACGGCGGCGGGTTCAACCGCAGGTTCGATTGGGGCTTCTATTGCTGGTTCTGTTTCGGGATCGGTATCACTCATGAATTGTTTAGTTTTGATAAAGGGTTAGTGGGTCATGACGTAGAAAATTATATTGATGCCCATGGGGTAAGCTTTCTTTTCGGCAAATTCGCGGAAATACCATTCCGATTCTCCTTCACGTTCCCAGCCATCGCCGAGATCTGTATTTTGGCAGACTAGCAGCATGAGTCGACCTTCATCATCGAAGATACCACGATAATGGACGAAACGTGCATCCTCCCTTTCCCAGGTGATGCCTGATTCACGGTTCCATACGGCCGCACGGATGCCAGGGACTTGCGGCTTCTCTTTTAAGTCGAAAACAATATGAAAAATGGGGTGTTCGATGGGTAGGTCGATCAGTTCCCGGTCCGGGAAGACTCGTTTAATCTCGTAGTAAACGTTTTGCCATTCGTTTTCTCCCCAGAAGTCATCAAACATGAGAAATCCTCCGTTGAGCAGGTATTTCCGCAACGAAGTAACTTCCGATTCACTCAAACTCATGGCCCCTGGCTCAACGATGTACAGAAACGGGTAATTGATCAGGTCCTTCTGATCGAGGTTTACGACCACTGGTTCAGGACTGACCTTCATGGTCGTCATTTGTTGGAGTCGAAAGGCAAGGTTCATTTCCGCATCCGGGTAGTCTACATCCCAACCGCCACCACCACGACGACCACCTCCACGTCCGCCGCCAAAACCTCCGCGACCTCCGTAGGACGAGTATCTCACCCGGGCAAACGTGAATACGTCGTGCTTGAATTCAGGGTCAACCTCCCACGTTGGTATGCCAACTTGGGCAGCTCTGTACTGGGCATGAAGAATAGGTATGCAAGCGACGACCCCCCATAAGGCCAACCCGGCTCCAAGGAAGATCTTGTTTATCGATTTCTTTGTTGTATTGGAAATACGGTTACTCATGGGCTACGGGGATCTCCAGGCCATGGATGGAAGATTCTTTTTTGGCGGGTTGATTCAACGTGTGTAACAATTTATATGCTTCGCGATAGCGTGGTGCCTCTTCCAGCGCCATGAGCACATGTCGACGTGCGTTTGAAGCATCGGACATAGCCATCTGTTTTGCCACTCTATAATGAACGGAAGCAATATCGGGTGGGTCGAGTTTGACCAGTATGCTTCCTGCTTTAATTGCTTCCTCCGGATTGCCCAATTCTTCGTCGGCTCGAAGCAATCCGCGCCAGGGCGTTTCGGCCAAGGGGTTAATCGCCAGCCAATTATCACTCCAATGTTTGAGTGCTGGCCAATCTTCCGCCTCAAAGGCGATGGTCAATAAACGGGTAACAGCAACCAAATCGTGCGCATCCTTTTGCGCGATGGTTTCCAGGGTAGCTTTTTCTTTTTCCAGTTCCTCCAGTTTTTGGTAAACGTAAGCGAGTGACCCATGCGCATTGCCTTCTCCTGGAATATAACCGGCTCCTTCAATGAGGGATTCCAATTGTTCACGCGCGGATTCCCACTCTTCTTTTTCGATGAACTCCAAAGCTTTTTCCAGGGCAGCTTGGTAACTATTGTCTGTGTTTATGGCTGACAAAGCTTTTTCGAGCATCGTCTCAGGCGTGGAGAGCTCGTATTCGCCACCAAGTTTTGTTGCCTCAGCACGAGACCAGGCGGAAAAAGTGCGATCCAGATAATCAATAGGTGCGACATGCTCGTTCAACGCGTCGTTTGTATTGACCCCATCTCCCAAAGCGCGGAGGACTTTTTGCATAGCTTCTGCCCCATAGCTTTCGAATAAAAACTTTACCACAAGGTATGACTGAAAATAGGCGAACTGAACATCTTCACCGTCATTTGCCTGGAGGAAGGCAGCGCTCATTTCACTGATTGCCTGAGTCTCCCGGTCAAGGATGCGTTTCCGGTAATCGATGGTCATCGACCGGCCCCAGGAGGGATTTTCCTCGAGCTCTTCGTAAACTGAAATTCCTTCGCTCAACCAACGCGGCATGCGATTGCGGGTCATCTTTAGAGTAATGGTGTGACAGAATTCATGCCAGAGCACCGACTCCCAGTTTGCTTGTCTTGTGGCGGGGCTGTTCACCGTTACTACCGGGCCGAAGCACACGCCCAAGTATCCCGGATTACCCGGCATACCAAATGTGCGGACGCCAAAGTCGCCAGGATTCGGATAAATTTCGACGGTTGTTTTCTCTTCGAGTTGGATCCCGTAGCGGTCTGAAAGTGTTTCATAAGCCCGTTCGAGTAAATCGAGCGCCCGGTTTCCATAAATAGGGGCTTCTTGTTCGCCCATTTTTAGAAAGAAATTTTCCGATTCCAGTACGACAAATCCATCCAACTTATCACTGAGAGTGACAAGATTGAATGCCTCCACATTGTAGGGATCGTGGTCGTGTGCCTTGTGTGCCAGAACCCAGCCTTCCTTCTCCGTTTTGGCACCCAGGCGCAATAAGTCCTGGGCTAGTTGTAGTTGGGCCGGAGCAAAACCGGGGTCGAAAGCCAAAGCGCGTCTTTGAGCATCCGCGCCTTCAGCGAACCAATACTTTTGGGAAAGCTTACGACCGATTTGGTGATCGACCCTTGGATTGGTTTTCCATGATGAAAGGGCCGTATCTCGATACATTTCCGCAGATAGCGGATCATTTTCCAAAAGAGCGATGACGGTTAGTAATGCCAACGCATCAGGATGAATCGGATTTACCAGCAGTGCGCTATTCAGAAACTCGGTAGCATCGTCATAGGCTTCAGCGTCGATGAGATGCTCCGCCATAAGCAGCATACTGGGCACATGGTTATCATTGAGTCCGAGAGCAGATTGGGCAAATTGCACCAGTTGGGTGCGATCACCATTCATGAATGAAGCAGCCAAGCCGGACCAGAGATCCGGGTCGTCGGGCGAAAGCTCGAGGCCAGCCTGAAAGTTTTGTGATGCCAGTTTGTAATCGTTTTTTTGCAGAGCCAGGTTTCCGGAGGCCAGGAACGCCGATATGGGAGGGTTATTCATCTCCTTGGCTCGTTTATAAAAATTCTCCAACACGATTCGTGGTTCAACGCCAAGTTCCAGGGCAACATCGCCTAACTCAATCAACGCATCTGGACTGCCAACGCGACGAGCCCACATTGAGAAGTAGGAATTAAGCATGTCCCGGTGTTCAGCCACTTCCTCTGGTCTATTGTTTAATTTAGCCACTTCGATAGCCAGCAGGCGGAGTGAAAGACTGTAGCTGCGACGCGCGAGTCCTTCCAGTATGGTCTCGTAGGCCTGCTCGTAGCGGCCAAGGGTTTTGAGTGTTTTCCCATGTAAAAACCACCAAGTGTCGTTCCACGGATTTTCCTGAGTCTGAACTTCGAGCTTTGGCAGAAGCTCTTTGTAATCGCCTTGCTTAAATAGCAACTGCGCATCTTCCCACGAAATATTGGGTTCGTCCACTGGTTCCCTTTGGGCAAAGGAACTGAGGATCCCAAAACTCATATACAAAAAACATCCGGCGAGCGTTCGGCGGATGATATGGGGAAAAAGGGTAAGCACAGAAATAAAATTTAAAGAATGGGAAATGATCGCAAGTGAATAACGCGATTTAATGCACAAGAAGTTACATTGACCAGTCATTCCTTGGGTGATGCATGTGAGGGAAGATTTTTCGATGCGAATCTTTCCTTTTTGTCGGAATCATTGCAAGCAGCTTAATGGCTTTCAACTCGATTAACGAAGATCAGTGATACCGTCTGGAAATGTTGTTTTTATCAACTCAACGGGTCCTTTGTTCGATTGGACCTAAGCTTTGAGATACCGATGAGAATCAAAACGGGCCAGAGTATTGCCGCAAGCTTGAGTTGGACGGTAAAAGAAGTATCTGAAATAAACAGCATTGATGATCCTGAATGTAGCACTCGGGTGACGCAATGAGTGACTGTAAGAAAGGCTGCCAAAAACAATACTTTCTTTAAGTTGCTCCTGGTCCTGGGATTGTCATATCCCGAAGCGGTTTGGGCTCCATTTAGAGGGTAAATAAAAAATACCAGGTAGACGGCGATGTGGGCCGGGAAAGGGATATTTAGAAACAGTGTATTCGCCCAGTGAAATAGCGAAACGAACACTATCCATATGCGCCAGGAGGTGCGCCCCAACACCAGGAAAAGAATACCACTCACTTCGATGAAAACGGCTGCATATTCTCCGGCTTCGAGCAAAATGCCCGGTGTTTTCAAGACGAAATTTGCCAGAAGGAAATCTCTTCCAAGAGTGAAGTGACCTCTTAGAAACCAGGTATGGAATCCGCTGGTTTCCAGGTCGAAATCGATCCATCGAATCGCCTTCTCCGCACCAGCGCTTAACATTCCAAAAGCTATGACCAGCGCTATGAGTGATATGGGCAGTTGATGATTCTTTACCGGCTTGTCCGGAATCAATGCAAGCTGGGTGCCCCAGTTGGAAAATGAGAACAGTAGTAGTGAAACCCAGGGGAGGAATGAATGATCGATTTTTCCAAAGCTGTACCCAAAGCTCGATACTACAAAGTAGCTTACTCCACAAATGAGGCCACACCACCTTGTTTTAACCCCCGCAGTTATGCAGAGGATAAGAACGGGCGTTAGAAGGTCGTAGGCCCAAAAGAGTGCTTGTGGAGGGAATCCATTAAAAAAGGATGCAATACTAAAAATCGGAGGATCAAAAAAGGTTGGCGGGGTTTCGCCAATCCAGGAGTAATGAGGGGTGTTGATCAGCAGAAGGCTGAGTCCGAACACTATTCGAAAAACAGAGGCTTCGTAGATTGGCAGCTTCGTAGCATTTTCAACCCGCTGCCAAAGAAGGGCTATGCCATCATCCGCGTATTGAAATATGTTTTTCATTGATGGTTTTGAGGTCCTCCATCTCGTTATGGTATTGTTTGATCCGCGCCTTGATCGTGCGGAGCCGGATTTCCTCATTACTGCAACCTGCTTTGAGCAGACGTTCACTCAACCATTGGCGCGTCTCTGCTCGATCTGAATCGGTAAATGTTGCAAACTTAAGCCTGATCCTGTTCTGAAAATACCGAAGGTGATCCATGGATTTATGATCCGGATTAAGTCCGAACTCATTCTGTACAAGATCAAATAAAAAGTGGTAGGGAATAGGATCGATGAACGTTGTTGGATCGAGTCTCTTAAATGAACCCGTCTCCCGATCGATTCCGGAAATCTCAAAATATACAAACTCATAGTAACCGTCCTTCAATTCATACCATTGTGCTCCAGATGGAAATAGTACCGACGGGTAGATCTCATAGGAATCTGATATCCATCTGAAAAGGAAAGGAACTCCCAGAACGATCCCTGCTATTCCGAGCGCTACTAGGTGTTTATATCTACCAAGCATGTGCTTTGTTTCTGAGAGTCCTCATGGAAACGGATGGAATGCTTGCAGGTGAGATACGGCAGAAAGTTAGCCAGGATTTCACAAATTTGATAAAACTAGAGAACGAATGGTTAGAATGTAAATCCGGTCGTTCCATGGATAAAGCTTGAGAGTCTTAATTTTCTTTGAACAAGCGCACATCCCGTTGTGGGAAAGGAATGCCAATGTGTGCTTCTTTAAAAGCTTTGTAGACTGCCATGTTGGCCTTAAACTGGATTCTGTGAAAATGGGAAGTGCCGACCCAATACCGGTAGCCGATATTTATGGATGAGTCTGCGAATTCTTTTATCCCCACTTCGGGTAAGTGATCTTTGTCGATATATTCGATTGCGCTTAGCGCTTTTGCAATGACCGCAATCGCTTTTTCAGGATCTCCACCGTATTCGATTCCTATAACACCCTCAGCGACTCTGAAATGATGGGAGTTGGTCAGGATTTCACCGAGAACCCGGCGATTGGGAATGGTTATCATTTCTCCGTCCTCAGATTCCAGCTCAGTATAGCCGAGGTGAATGCAACTGACGAGACCGGAGACAGGACCCCGTTTATCTAAGATAGTGAGAGTATCATTTAATTTGAATGGGCGGGTAATGATGAGGACTATCCCTGCGCCGTAATTGGAAATGGGGCCTTGAACAGCCAAACTCAAACCCAAGGCACTGGCACCTAAGAGAGCTACGAAAGGTGCGATTTCAATTCCCAGCTTGTTGAGTGCTATTATCAGAAAAAGGACAATGACGAACAGCTTGGTCGTGGAGGAGAAAAACCGCTCCAAGGTTACATCAATATTTCGTTTTTTGCCTCACTGTTTTTCCTTGCGGGTGCCATTCTAAACTTTGGCCAAGCCTACACCGGAACATTTTATGTGCCAGATAACGAGGATGGCATGCTCATCACCCTTAGTGAAGATCAGGGGGTATACTCGGGGACATTTCGTGGGGAAGGTGAAGTTCATCAGGTAGCCTGTAAGTTGGAAGACGGTCTGTTGGTCGGCACCATTCTCGGAAAGCCTCTTCATATCACCATGTTTCAAGACGGTCCCTATCTGGAGCTCACATTGGTTGGCATGACTTGGGGTGCCTTGATCGATCAATCGACGGCGCGTACCTATGTGTTGACCCTTCAAGGTGAAACCTCTTCAGCTGCGGCCAACTACGTGCAATCGACCTTGGCAGGTGAGCAGACGGTTATCTTTAACGGCCAGATTCTTAGCCGGAGACAACTCGAGGATTTTTTTAAGCAATACCAACGTTATCCTCGACCGGGAAGCTATTGGTATGATCCAAACAGCGGCCTGTACGGTGCGATTGGATACGATGCGTTTGGTTACATGCGGAAAGGGCACGACTACGGTCCTCTCCAATCAAATGTTTCCAGGGGCGATTCACGTCTCTACGTAAATGGTCGCTGCTTGTCCAAACGCGAGGCAAGAGTCTGGGGGCAACTCATGGGGCAGGAGCTTGGTCCTGGGAATTACATTTTTGATGAGCGGGGTTCATTCAGTATCGAAGGTAATCGGGGCTCTCAGTGGAACCTGTTTGATCTGGCTGAAAAGAACACGAGCGGATTCCACGAAGACTTAGAAAGTAAACATTGGACCTCACGTTTTGGGCGTGGTCGTCGAGGTGAACGTGATTGGGATGAATTTATCAGCGTACCGGGGTTTGGTCCTGCTGATTATGGGTTCGTCGAACCGGAAGAGGCTCCTTAGAATTTTGAATATTATCAACCCAGGGATGAAATCATATCTGGAAACCAGTATTGATGGTGGTGAATCCTGGTGGATCCGCTCCAAACAATATTTAACCAGAGAATAAAGATTCTTTGTTTTATTTATTTGAGGGAGGGAAAAACCGTGAGCTTCCTATCTCAAAGCGAGCTACTGATAAACTCTATCAATCCCGTTGGATAGATCCCCAATCCGACTACCAGGATGGCCAGAATGATAAGCCCCCAACCTTCGGCCTTACCGATGGTAAGTTTTGGCAAGCCAGGTGTATCGTTCGATACGAGAAATGCTTTCAGAACTTTGACGTAGTAATACAAGGATACCGCAGACATCAGGAGCGCCACCGCGATCAGCCAATAATAGCCATCCGACCAACTGGCGATTTCCGGCTGTGAGCCAATCGCTGCCATAAAGAGATATAGTTTCCCGACGAATCCAGATAAGGGAGGAATGCCAGCCAAAGACAGAATGAAAATCAAGAATAGCAGGCTGAGTCTTGGATTCTGTTTCCAGCAGCCGTTGAAATCGGAAATATAGGCTTCGCGTCCCAGTCGATTGTTGATGATACCAATAACCGCAAAAGCTCCAAGTGTGGCGAACGAGTAAATGACGATATAATAGAGCATGGAAACCTGGCCGTCCTTGTTCGCCGCAATGAGACCGATGAGCATGTAACCGGCATGCGCGACGCTTGAGTAGGCAAGCAATCGCTTAACACAGGATTGGCGCAAGGCACCTATGTTGCCAAGAACCATGCTGAGGACTGATACAATAACCAGACCTTTGATGAGGGTATCGCGGTCCACTGAAGATTCGAGGATCGGTCCAAAGAGTTGGATTAATACAAAGAAGCTCGCGATCTTGGAGCCGGTAGCAATCCAGGCTGCTACCGGAACAGGCGCACATTGGTAGGTATCGGGTGCCCACAGATGGAAGGGTGCGGCGGCGATTTTAAAACCGAGCCCCACCACAAGGCAGAGCGACGCTATCAGCAGGTAACTGGAAGGCGCTGTTTCGATAGCACTTGCGATACCGTCGAAATTAAGTGCGTGGGTGGCACCATAGAGGTAGCTGATTCCAAAGAGCAAAAAGGCCGAGGATACTCCACCGATGGCAAAGTATTTGATGCCCGCTTCGACAGAATATCTTTTATCATTTTGAAAGGCCGTTAGTCCGTAGAGACTGAGGGATATCAGTTCTATCGAAACAAAAAACATGATCAGGTTTTGAGCCGTGATCAGGAAACCCATGCCCAAGGTGCTGAGCAAAATCAGGCTAAAATATTCGCTGACGTGTTTATTGGGAACTTGAGGCTTCGCGAATTGGATGACGAAAAGCGCCAGCGCAAATACCAGTGCTTTGAATCCCAGAGTAAGCGGTGTTAAAACCAGCTGGCCATCATAAGTCGTCGGGGTGGCGGTTGCGCAGCAAGCTGAACTGAATTGCCCAAGGACACCGGCAAGTCCCAGGAGTAGCGCGATCGAGGAAATCATTGCCGCTTTGTTGCTTCGGGTCTGTCGGCCGAGGTTTTTGTATTTGGTATAGTCGAACCCGAGTGCTACAAACATGACCAGAACCACAAGGAGGTCGGGAAACATAGTTTGTAATAAATGTAAGTAGCTCATTTCAGAATTCTATTTTGCTGCAGTTGCCAGCGCCTCCAAAATCGGTGCCAAACTGGGTTCAAGGATAACAGTGAGCAGGTTCGGATAAATCCCGATCGCCAATGCGAATGACAACAATATCCCGCAACCCAATTTCTCAGGGATAGTCATCGGCGCATAGACTTCATTCGGGTTATGCGCAGGTGATGAGCGGAAGAAGGCTTCATGAATCTTAACCAGGGTATAGGTAAAGGTCGCAAGAATGCCGAAACCTGCCAAAATAATGATCCAGATCGAAAATTGATCCTGATTCCAGGTGCCAATTAACACGTGCAACTCCGAGACGAATCCGCTGAATCCGGGGAGCCCCATGGAAGCAAGTCCAGCCACAATAAATACCCAGCAGATTCCAGGCATCCGTTGCATGAGGTTGTGGAAATGGTCAAGTTGGCGTGTATGCGTGCGTGAGTAAATGACCGTGCCAACAATGGCGAAGAGCAGGGCACCGATGATGCCGTGGGAAAACATTTGGAGGGATGCTCCCATGAGTCCCACTTCATTTAGCGTGGCGAGTCCGAGCAGGACAAACCCCATGTGACTTACGCTGGAATACCCGATGACGAATTTAAAATCTTTCTGCACGAGAGCGATCAGCGCGCCGTAAACGATATTGATGACTGCGATCCAAGCGACGATGGGTGCCCAATAAATAGCTCCTTCCGGTAGCAACCCGATGGCGACTCGCAAACAACCGTAAGCGCCGAGCTTCATCACGACTCCGGCCAAAAGCATGGAGGCCGCGGTAGGTGCGGCCACGTGACCGGTGGGTGCCCAGGTATGGAATGGCCACATGCCTGCGAGAATTCCGAAACCGATAAACAAGATCGGGAAGACCACCAGCTGAAATTGGGATGAGAATTCTCCTTCAGCCATCAGCTGGATAAGGTCGAACGTCTGTAATCCGGATCCGAAATAAAGCGCGATTAATCCCAGCAATGCCACTGCGGAACCTACAAAAGAAAACAACACCAGCTTCATGGCCGCGTAGGCCTTTTCACCGCTACCCCAAATGGCGATTATGAAATACTTGGGGACAATGGCGATTTCGTAGAAGACAAAGAGCAGGAACAAATCGAGTGATAGGAAGACTCCGAATACGCCTCCAATAAGCGCGAAGTAGTAGGCGAAAAACTGGTTCGCCCGATCCTCTATGGTCCAGGAAAACAACACCCCGCAAACCGCAATGATTCCGGTCAAAACGAGTAGGCTGATACTGAGCCCATCGACGCCGATCTTGAACGTGGCCCCAATCGCAGGAATCCAGGTCAGATCAATCATTTGCTGAAATACTTCACCGGACCGATCGAGATATTCAAAGTAACATTGCACCGCGGCGGCGAAAGTTCCCAGAGCGGTAAAGAGAGCCAATGAGCGGATCAGCCTAATGTTTTTACTCGGGACGAAACCGATTATGGCGGCGCCTAGAAAACTTAAAATGACTGTGAGTAGTGCAATCATTTACGGAATAAAAAGCGTGGTGAGCGTTTGAATAAATGGATCACTGAAAGCCAACCAGGTGGAGGGCGACACTCCGATCCAGACGGTCAGCACCAGCAGAGGTGAAATATAAAGCACTTCGCGGTAGGAGATATCGGGGAGACTGCTTTTTGCCTCACCTGCTTTTCCGGTGAAGATCCGTTGAATGATGGTGAGGAGAAAAATAGCCGTGGCCAAAAGTGCCAGTAGTGCAAATACGGTATGAAAGGGAGCCAGAGCGAAAGCTCCAGAGAAGACGAGAATCTCCGCGGCGAACCCGGCCAGAAACGGAAGTCCCAGGGACGAAAACACCAGGAAGCAAAATACAAATGCATACCTCGGCATCACGGCACCCAGTCCGCCGAATTCTCGTATGTCACGTGTGCCACTGATGTCCTCTAATTTGCCGGCTATATAAAAGAGACCGGCAGCTCCAATTCCGTGGGCAAACATTTGCAGGATGACTCCCTGCATGGCTATTGCCGGAGCGTTTATCTTATCAGGTCCCATCGCCGCACCGACTGCAAATATACCGAACATGCAGTAGGCCACGTGGTTTAAGGATGAGTAGGCGAGCACGCGTTTGATGTCTGTTTGGCGCAAGGCAAGAAATGCACCCCAGATAATCGTTACCAAAGCAATGGTCAGTAATACTTCTGAAAATTCTCGAATCGCTTCTGGGAAAACCGGAACCACCAAACGGAGAAATCCGTATACCCCCATCTTCGACATTATCCCGGTAAGTATCATGCTTACCGGAACGGGTGCCTCAGCATAGGCAGGTGCCTGCCACATATGCAGTGGGAAGAGTGGAACTTTCACCCAAAGTCCGAGGGCGATCGCAACAAAGATTACGGGATAAAGTCCGCCGAGTTTTACTTGGATTAATCCTTGGCTGGCCAATTGGCGGAGTTCGATAAAGTCAAAGGTGCCGGTTTTCAGGTAGAGGAAAACCACCCCCAGCAACATTGCCACCGACCCGAGTACGGTGAATACAAAGAAGTTAATTGCCGCTTTGTGCCTTCCTTTACCTCCATAGAGTTTGATAAGGAAAAACGCCGGTACCAGAGCTGCTTCCCAAAAGATAAACCAGTGGAAAAAGTTGAGTGCGGTAAATGCGCCGTAAAGCGCGGTGATTTGAACGGACAGAAGACTGAAGTAGGTCTTTGCCTTTTCATCCATCTTCCAGGAGGCGAGTACGAAGATAGGTGAGAGGATGGCCACCAGAATAACCAGCAGCATATTCAATCCATCGATACCAACAAAGTAATCCACGCCGATCGACGGTATCCACGCGTACTTTTGTACAAACTGAAGTCCGTCACCAGGAACAAATTGAAGCGCCAATGAAATCGCCAGAATGGAAGAAGCCAACGCACCTATCAAAGCAAGAAGCTTTATGAAGCCCTTATTATTGCCCGGCGTCAGGACAATCGCGAGGGCTGCCAGTAGCGGGAAAAATGTGATAATGCTAATCATTGAATACGTCCTCTCATCGGGCAAAGACCAGGAAAAGAACACCGATTACGACGGTGCCCGCGGTGAGAATCCGGAGATATCCCTGAAGGAATCCGTTTTGAATAAATGCGTTGATCCTGCTGCTTTTGTAAATGCGAGCGCAGGTGCCATCGAAGGAGACAGAGTCGATTAATTTTTGGTCGACGGTGTTGGAGAAGAAATTGCCAATACTCACCACCACTGCTGTGAGGGCATCGACCAGGACATTCAGGATCGCTTCAATCGCGGTAATGTTAATCGCCAGAGCGTTCCAAAGTTTGAATACCGTGGCTTCGTACAGTTCATCGGCCAATAAACGTTTTTCCAACCACGAGTAAGGAGCCCCAATGGCGCGCTTGACTGGATCGACAATATCCATGCCCATTTTGGCTCGAGCGTAAACAAGCAAACCAAGTCCGATTCCACCCAGGGCAATTATTACACTGATAACGACCACGATGGTTTCATGCTGGTGAACGTGGACACCTGAAAGATAGTCGAGCACGTGGAATTTATTTTCACTGATGACTCCGAGCAAGAGAGCGAATGCGGCGAGTATCACCAATGGAACAGTCATCAATGCCGGGCTTTCATGGACATGACCTTTGCCGCGGTATTTACCCAGGAATACGTAGCAGCATTGCCGCGTCATGTAGAACGCCGTGAGCAAGGAAGCGAATGCACTGATCCAGAAAACGGTGGAGTTCGTTGTCCAGGCACTGAGCAGGATTTGGTCCTTACTAAAAAATCCACTGGTGAAGGGAAATGCGCAAAGAGCGAGCGTGCCGGCCAGGTAAGCAATACTCGATACTTTCATTTTGCTAAACACACCACCCATGAGACGGATATCCTGCTCCTCGCCACAAC
Organism: Verrucomicrobiota bacterium; assembly: GCA_027622555.1. Lineage (NCBI taxonomy): Bacteria > Pseudomonadati > Verrucomicrobiota > Verrucomicrobiota bacterium. Next base: position 14,211 of record JAQBYJ010000018.1, on the reverse strand, counting down.
CGTGAATGATCGAGCCGGCACCGAGGAAGAGTAAGGCCTTAAAGAATGCGTGAGTAAGGAGGTGAAACATACCGATCGATACGCCCCCTTCTCCAAGGGCCAATCCACCGGCACCGAGCCCTACCATCATCAAGCCAAGTTGACTGACCGTCGAGTAGGCGAGAATCCGTTTGATGTCGTATTGCGCAACGGCAATGAGAGCAGCGAACAGTGCGGTAAATGCACCGACCCAGGAAACGATTTCAAGCATCACCTCGTCTGCGAGGAAAAGTGGAAATGCGCGGGCTACCAGGAATACGCCAGCTGCCACCATGGTTGCCGCGTGGATCAAAGCCGATACCGGAGTAGGGCCTTCCATCGCATCGGGTAGCCACACGTGTAGTGGAAGTTGACCCGATTTTCCAACCGCACCGATGAAGAGGAACAACGCAATTACACCCGCACCATTTAATCCCCCAAGCGCGTTCTCGGAAGCAACCAGTGCGGCGATTTGTGCGCCTTCAAGGAGTCCATTTCCTCCGTCGAAGAATAGAAAGGTACCGGTCGCCTTGAACGCCCAGAGCAATCCAATGAGGAATCCCAGATCGCCAATCCGGGTGGTGATAAATGCTTTTTTCGCAGCGGCCGCAGCCGATGGTTTTTCAAACCAGAACCCGATCAATAAATAAGAGGCGAGCCCGACAATCTCCCAGAACATGAAGAGCAGTAACAAAGAATTCGAGACTACCAGCCCAAGCATACCCACCATGAAAATAGAGAGGTAGCAAAAGAACCGTCCCATGCGGGCGTCATGGCTCATGTAACTGGCTGAATAGATAAAGATTAAGAGGCCAATGAAACTGACCATCGCCAACATCGATCCGGTCAGTGCATTGAGGACTACTCCGAATTCGAGGTTCACGCCCGCGATCTGAATCCAGGTAAAATTGTGAGTGAGGGTGTGGGCTTCATGCCCCCCGGTCATTGCAAAAGCTTTGAGCGAAAATCCCAAGGAGGCCGTTAGTGCGGCGATGGCGATGATCGCAGACAGTTTACCTGAAGGTTTGAAAAAGCCCAGCAATACTCCGGCTATCAGTGGACAAAGGGGAATCCACAACAGCCATCCAACGGAATGAGAAAAATCGAATAGGTTCATTCTTTCAGGTCCTGAATTTGCTCCAGGTCGATGGTTTTAAAGTGGCGGAAGATAGCGAGAACCAGTGCCAGCCCAAGGGCGGCTTCCGTGGCTGCGATCGCGATCGTGAAAAGTGTAAAGAGGGGCCCGTGCATGAGGTCTGGGTTTGGACTATAGTACCAAAACGCAATCAGGTTGAGGTTCCCCGCATTGAGCATGATTTCCAGACAGATCAGCATGATTATGATATGCCGACGCGTCAGCGCGCCCACCAAACCTATCGAGAAGAGGATGGCTGAGAGTATCAGGAAATGATTTAGAGTTAGCTCCACTAATTGAAAATCATGTAGGGACCGATCGCCGGGCGGTCTGTTGAAATGTCTTTGGATTTGGTTATAACAAAAAACTGTCGGCGGCGCTCTGGGCCAGAGCGCCCTACCTTAAAATGGGTTATAAAAAATACCGTCACGTTTTTTGTTCGGGTTCAGGTTCACTCGCGCTGCTTGCTGCCACCACGGCTCCGATAAGTCCGGCCGTAAGTAGCAAAGCGATGACGCCCACGGAGGCGAAGTAGGGATCCATCAAAACAAGTCCAAGTTGTTTGACGGAGGGTTCGAAATCCGAAAGTAGGGTCGTGGCTTCCGCAATCGGCTGGGAGATGAGCGGAATAAATACTCCAAGTAACAAAGCTGCAACGGCTATTCCTCCCCAGATCCATCCGCGGGAATGGACCGTGCTGGTTGCGTCACCCATAACCTTAGTCGTGAGCATGATGGCGAAGAGCATTAGAATGCCGACCGAGCCGATGTATACCAGCACTTGCACTGCAGCAACAAACTCTGCCAGTAGCAGAAGAAACAGTCCTGCAATTGCAGAGAAAAACAACAGTACTGAAAATACGGCGTGAATTACATTGCGTAAAGTGATCGCCAAAACGGCGCCCATGATCGCAACAATTGCCAATATGAAAAATGCGATACTCATTCCGCAAATTGGTAGACCCTTTTGTCTTTTAAGAGGGGAGATTTGTTGAGTCGGGCCAGTCCTTTAGCTGCCAACTGTAATGCTCCGAATCCAACTATCCATCCCCCGACCAGGGCAATCCAGATGCCCCATTGTTGTTCGGCGAAGTAGTAGAGACCGGCAACGAATATATTGAGGATGGCTAACGGCATCAGGAATTTCCAGGCGTAGGCCATTAACTGGTCGACTCGTAACCGGGGCAAGGTGCCGCGTATCCAGATCATTACCGCGAAGAGACTAAACAGTTTTATGATAAACCACGGTAATCCAGCTATAACCGGTCCGCTCCAACCGCCAAGGAATAAGGTGACCGCTATCCCGGCAATCGCGAAGGCGCTAATGTACTCAGCGATAAAGAAAATGGCGTATTTGAAACCACTGTATTCGGTCAGGTGACCGGCGATGATTTCCGAATCGGCTTCCGGTAAATCGAAAGGCGAGCGGTTGGCCTCGGCCAGTGCTGCGATAAAGAAAAAGATAAATCCGGCGAATCCCCATGGTTTAAAAATATGCCAACCGAGTATCTGCCCAAAGAACTCCTGGATTATATTTCCACTTCCGATCCATCCGGTGATCTGTTGAGAAGCGACAATCTCCTGAGCGTTGAGTGAACCGGCAATCATGATAACCGTCACAGCGGATAGCACCAGCGGGATTTCGTAACTGATCATTTGCGCCACGGCGCGCATGCCTCCGAGCAAGGAATACTTATTGCGCGATGACCAACCAGCCATGAAGACGGCAATGGTATTCATCGATCCGATCGCAAAGAAAAATAGAATAGCCGAGTCAAAGGGTAGGGCACTCATTCCCTCGCCCATGGGTAAAAATCCGATGCCTACCATGGCCGGCACCATCAATAATACTGGTGCCATGAAATGAAATAATTTGTCCGATCTTTCTGGAACGATGTCTTCCTTGAACAGCATTTTGATGCCGTCCGCTACCGGTTGAAGTAACCCAAAGATCCCAACCCGATTCGGGCCGGGGCGGTTTTGAATCCGGGCGAGCCCCTTACGTTCAAGCCAAGTGGAAAAAGCGAACGCACCCATGAATGCGAGGATCAGAGGCAGGGAGGACAAGACAATATGAACCACAATCTTCAACGAAGGCATATCGTTGAAAAGAGACTCCACCCATTGGGCGAGCTCTAGAAGTTTGTGATCAAAAAAGTTATTCATGGGGGCCTAAAGGCGGTTAAAAGGGTTAAATAGGTTCAAGGGTTCAAGGGTTAAAGGGTTCAGAGGCTTAAAGGTTCAAAGGCTTAAAGGTTCAGAGGTTCAAGGGTTCAGCGGTTCAGCGGTTCAAAGGTTCTGAGGTTCGGAGTAACTGTCATTCTGGTTTTTTCGGTTCTTCGGAGTTTTCGGGTTCTGCTAACTTGGGCTTTTCTTCGGCAACTGCAGGAGGAGGTTCTGCGGCGACTGATTTGGGTTCTTCCTGAACTTCGGTTGTTTCCGCTGTTGGTTCCTGGGGAGCTTCTGTTGATTCCTCTGCGACCGCTTTCGGAGTTTCTGTGGATTCGGCAGGTTCTGTGGATTCGGCTGTTTCTGTTGACGCTTCTGCCGTTGGTTCCTCCGGGGCAACTTCAGTTACTTCTTCGACTACGGGTGCTTCGGCAACTGCGGCAGCTTCTTCGGCAGCCTTCTTTTCTTCCGCTGCTTTTTTGGCTTCGGCATCCAGGCGGGCTTTTTCTTCCCGTTCCTTTGCTTTTGCTTCGGCTTCGGCAACTTTGGCGGCCATGCGGTCGTCGGTTACCTGGGCTTCGATGGGGTGAATTTCGTGGTAGTATTTGTTCGATTTGAGGAGTGCTTCGCGATTGATCAGCAACCCTTCGAAACGGTTTTCGGTGGAAAGTTCGAATTCGCTATCCATCCGGATAGCTTCAAATGGGCAGGCTTCGACACAAAGCTGGCAACTCATGCAAACTGAAGAATCGATGTCGAACACCGCAGGACGTTTAAGCGGTCTCCCGTTTTCGTCCTTGTCCTTGATGATGTAGATACAGGCCGGCGGGCAGGCTTTTTCACACAGTGTGCAAGCGGTACAGCGCATCCCATCGATGGCGTCCTCACCATCAAATACCAGAAAAGGTATGTTTCTGGAAAACTGCGTAACGGTAGATTTCTCTTCCGGATATTCCACAGTCGGAAGCCGATCTTTTTTGTAATAGCTCTGGAAAAAGTTTTTGGCCGTTACGCCCATCCCCTGGATGATGCCTTTTGCGAATAAACTCATAGATCGTAATATTCGGTTAAAAGGTAGGGGCCGATCCCAGCTTCGTTTGATAACTTCGCTGGACCCGTCGCCGATCGGTCCGTTGAGCATCTGTGAATGTGAGATAGTACAAGAGGCATACGTCGGCGGTCTCGGCGAGACCGCCCTACCAAAAATAATTTAAAGGCTTGTCCCATGCTAGCGGTCGACTTCTCCCAGGACGATATCGATACTGCCAAGAATGATGACAGCGTCGGCAACTTTGTGCCCTATGCACATGTGGCGCAGGGCAGTAAGGTTTATGAATGAAGGAGGACGAACTTTGAACCGGTAGGGATTGTTGGTTCCGTCCGCTATGAGGTAGAACCCCAGCTCTCCCTTGGGTGATTCGATTCGGCCATAGGCTTCTCCCGGTGCGGGTTTAAAGATCTTGGGCGCGTCTCCCATTATTTCACCTTCGGGAATATCTTTGAGTGCCTGGTTAAGGATTTTGATACTCTCCCGCATTTCGAGCATACGGATCATGAAACGATCATAACAATCGCCGTGGGCGCCGAGTGGGACTTTGAAGTCGAAGCGGTCGTAGATGCCGTATTTGTCAACTTTGCGGATGTCGTAGTTCACGCCACTGGCGCGGAGCATAGGACCGGTGAGGGAGAAATTGACCGCTTCCTCCTTCGTCACCACGCCCACGTTCTGGGCCCGGGTGATCACGATTTCGTTTCCCACCAACAAGGTTTCGTATTCATCGAGGAAGGCCGGGAAGGCATCGACGATTCGTTTACATTCCGTCAGCCAGCCTTCGGGTAGATCGCAACGCACACCACCAAAGCGAAAATAGTTAACCATCATTCTTGCACCGGAAAGCGTTTCGAACAGGTCGAGGATCTTTTCCCGTTCGCGCAGTGCGTAGAGCAGGGGAGTGCCGAGCGCACCGAGGTCGTTGATAAAGAATCCTACCAGGAGGCAGTGGTTCACCAAACGGGTAAGCTCAGCGACAATGACGCGGATGTATTCCGCACGTTCGGGAACTTCAATTTCTATAAGCTTCTCACAGCTGAGAGCGTAGGCCCAGTTGTTCGTCATGCCACAAAGGTAATCGAGACGATCGGTAAAGGGCATGGACATCGGGTAGGTCATGTCTTCGGCAAGTTTTTCATGGTTCCGATGAAGGTAACCAAAAATGGGCTTCAGATCCATGACGGTTTCCCCGTCGAGTTTCAGGTCCATGCGAAAGACCCCATGAGTGGACGGGTGATGCGGCCCCATGGCAATCTCGAGGATATCGGATCCGAGGTCGTCTTTGCTCACACTGTAACCCCGGGCTGGCATGGTTTCGATCACGCTCATGACTTCTGCCTTTCCAATTCCTCTTGTCGTTCCTTTGCTCGTTCGATGACAGAATCGTGGGGAGTGGGTTCGTAGTCGTAATCGTTGGGAGGAGTGTAATCTTTCCTCATCGGATAATGCTCAAACTCATCCCACATGAGAATTCGGCGGAGATCCGGATGACCGGTAAAGTGAATGCCAAACAGGTCGAAGATCTCGCGTTCCATCAACTCAGCTCCGCGATAAATAGGGGTGAGTGAAGTGACGACCGGATTATCGCGAGTCATGACGCGCTGTTTAAGTACCAGCGGGCCGATCTTTTTCTCCATGGAAAAAAGGTGATAAACGACCTCCATCTTATCGGGCGTTTTGGTGATGATGACCTCCATCTTTCCCTCTTCATTGCGGGCCTTGGTCTTTACCTCGCTTTCGATATAATCCACCCCCGAAATACAACTCAGATAATCCAATTTCATCATCGGATGTTCTTTTAACCAGGTAACCACCTCTGTCACCTTTTCGGGAGGGACTATGAGGCTCTTTGTATCCTCCTCCCACTCGAGATCTGGAAAATGCCGAAGTATGGCTTCGTGGTTGATCTCCATTATTCGCAGGCGTCCGCAATGTTTGGGTTTTTTACCGGAGGCGTCCAGACTTCGTGATTGTAGGGAGGCTCGAGATCGTTCCCGGTCAACACGGGCACGGGATAAATGCGCTTTCCTTCCTTGTAAGCCGGGTTGGTAATATGCTTCCCCAAGCTTTTCTCCTTTTTGATTTTAGCCTGAAGCGTCATCAGTGCATGGAGCAATGCTTCGGGACGGGGAGGGCAGCCAGGCAGGTAGACATCGACCGGGATGTAACGGTCGATTCCTTTAAGTACATTGTAGCCCTGTTTGAAAGGACCGCCGGAAATCGCGCAGGCACCCATGGCGATCACATACTTCGGCTCCGGCATCTGATTATAGATTCGGACTACCTGAGGGGCCATCTTCTTGGTGACCGTTCCTGAAACGAGCATGAGGTCCGATTGACGGGGAGACGGGCGAAACACCTCGGCTCCAAACCGGGAAATATCGTGGCGCGAACCGGCCGTCCCAATCATCTCGATGGCGCAACAAGCCAACCCAAACTGCAATGGCCACACGGAATTACTTCGGCTCCAGTTGTAGATCCAATCCAGGGAAGACAGAATAACGCCCGCCTTAGCTGTCGCTTCCGGTGATAGGTCTACCTCTTCTTCCTCGGTGGTGCTCATAGGATTGTGTGAACTGTAGGAGGGGCTTTACGCCCCGATTTCATTGAGTGGCCTCGGATCGCTCTTGGTACGCGGTTCGCCCTGCAACGCAGCTCCTCGCGCAACTGAACATTTTGAATTATTTCCATTCCAGAAATCCTTTCAACCAGAGATACACAAGGCTCTCCGCCATGATTAAAATGAACACACTCATGGCCACAAAACTGCCAAAGCCGATGCTGGTAAACGCGGTGGCCCAGGGATAGATAAATACCGCCTCGATATCGAATATCACAAAGACCAGCGCATAGAGGTAGTATTGCATTTTAAATTTTCCCCAGGCTTCCCCGGAGGATTCCAACCCACACTCGTAGGTGGCCTGTTTCAAGTCACTCGGCTTATGGGGACTCAATACCCTGGCAATCAGGAGAGGCGTACAGGCAATGATCAGCGCGAATATGGCGAATCCAAGCAGGGTAAGGTAATTAATCCAATGCGAGTCCATTTGGGTAGCTGATAATGAAGACTTAATTCCTACAGAATAGATTGCAGCATGCTTGGCAAATGAAATATAGATAATGGTGAAAAGCCGGGTGTGATTTCGAAAAATGTCAAAATCTGAGCTACCGGATCCAACGAATTCCCATTGGCGAGTGGATGGTCTTATGGTCTTTCCGCACAGAATTCTTTGGGCTGATTCACTACAGAAAAAGTCACCTTCGTCCTTTTGTAGGAGTAACTTTAGTCGCGACCCCCCTGGGAACGCTGAGCCCGAGCTCGGCAGTTGAATAAATAAAGCCAAGCTGGGGCTTAGCGGTCCCGGCACGAAGTTTACTTCGCCATCCAGCCTCCACTCCTCCTTTTTCCAGCTCTGTGCTCCTTTTGCCTCCGTGTGAGACCCTTCTATTTCAACGCTTGCCCCAATTTCCTGGATGTCTAAAAATTAACCTTTCATTTCCACTGAATGTTCCAATCGATTCCCGAACAATTTGTACGCCATTCCATTGACTTCCATCTTGAGGAATCCGCCTGGTTAGATCAGGAAATTGAGGAGTCAAACTCTGTCCTCGCCGCATGAAGAAGATCCTTATCATTGCCGGACCCAACGGGGCGGGGAAAACAACCTTCGCCGAGGAGTTTCTTCCTCAGGAGGCCGACTGCCATGAGTTTGTGAATGCGGATTTGATCGCCGCAGGATTGAGTCCGTTTCACCCGGACGGCGTGGCTATTGCAGCTGGTCGGGTGATGCTGAAACGGATTGGAGAACTCGCCGCCAACGGCAAGAGCTTTGCTTTCGAAACGACTCTCTCCACCCGAGTCTACCTACGCATGATTCCGCGATGGCAGAAGGACGGTTACCAGGTAAAACTCTACTTTCTCAAACTTCCCGATCCTGAATTTGCCATTCGCCGAGTCGAACGGCGTGTCCGTTACGGAGGCCACAATATTCCTGCTTCAACGATCCGTCGCCGTTATGCGCGGGGTTGGGATAACTTGTGGAAGCACTATTTGGAGATTGTCGATGAGTGGGCCATTTACGATGGTTCATTACAACCACCGGAATTATTGGAAACTGGTGAAAACCATCCCCCTGAAAAACTCATGGAAGATTCAATTCCTTACCAAGCGTCAGAAAAGAAAGCCCGTCGTGTGCAGCCGCTCAACAACCCGGATTTTGTCGGAGCCGAAGCTGCCTTGAAGCGGGCCTCCGAAAAGGCCATCGCCCGGGATCGCGCCGCGGGATTAGAACCGATTGTCGCCAAGGCCACCAAAACGCCATCCAAGCTTTGATGTCTTAACCCATATTCCGGTCTTGTCGTCACTGGGCTCCTGGCATTTCATTCGGTACATGTCCCATTACAAGCTGTAAATAACCAACGCTTTTTAGACGATTTTTGCTCAGCTCAGACATCCAATCCCTGATTATCCAGCTTCTTGACCTTGAAGGTAATAATGGTAGTTTAACGACTATGGCAAAAAATACTCCAGTTGTGGACATCGATCAGGAATTCACTCGTAAGAGGACGAATGCCCGTCGACTGGACGCCAAGGCTACAGTGTCCGAACGGTTGACTCCGGCTGACCTTCAGCGCCGGAACTCCATACTCCCCGAAGATTTCTGGGACAAATCCGAAATTGATTGGGAAGCCCTCGCAGTTGGAAAGAAACCTCACAGTTAAAGATTTCGTTGATTTGCGGAATGCCGAGACTGGGCTGATATTGGTTGGAGGGTAGGCCGTAAACCTTTGGGCAGAAAAATACAGCTCCCTGGATTCTGGCATTTTTTCATTTCAGCCTTTTACGAGTAGGGACGCTGATTTCTACCGCTCTCTTCTGGAGAAAATCGGCCCCTTGTTCTACGAGGAGGTGAAGTAATTATATGGCGACCAAGAAAAAACCTACTCAGACCTTTCAAGTTTATAACAAACCTCCGATTTATACCGTTCGCGGCTTACAGGTTGTGTTGGATAGTGACCTGGCATTTGCGTATGAAGTTGAGACGCGAGTGTTTAATCAAGCTGTAAAGAGGAACTTGAAACGATTCCCTGAGGAATTTGCGTTTCAGCTTACCCATGAGGAGTTTAGAAACTTGATATCACAATCTGTGACATCAAGTAGACACGGAGGACGGCGAAAACCGCCGTTTGTATTTACAGAACACGGCACCCTTATGGCGGCCACGATTCTAAATTCTGACGAGGCGGTGAAAATGAGTGTGTTCATCCTCCGGGCCTTCGTTCGCCAGCGCGAACTTCTGTCGGGCAACGAGCACATCCTGAAACGCCTGGCCGAGACCGAGAAAACCCTCCTCCAGCATGACAACACGCTTTGGGATATTTACCAGAAGCTGGTCCCGCTTATTGCCCCCGCTTCGGATGATCCCAAGAAGCGTATCGGATTCCAAGCCAAGGAGTGTAAAGCTAAGTATCTGCGCAAATAATCCAAAAAGAATTAGCGGCCTACATGCACCACCTCCTATCCAGCATAGCCCGGTAGATTGGAAAATAAACCTTCAACTTTTTACGCGGGCTACCTGCTTTAGCGGGTAAACGCGGTTGGGAGGTATCGACCAGGGTTTTGAAAAAACCAAGTCGACTGGGCCCCAACATCCATCTTGTCCTGCATAGCCCGATAGGGCGACGTAGGATCAGCCTTCATCCTTCCAAAGTTTCTCCTTCCCATTCCGCCGGATTCAGCTTTAATCTGATCAATCAATTCCCGATTCAAATGCAGCCCCTTCACGAAATTATAGAATTTCCAAACTTCAAAAAGTCCAGTGTTCCTAGCCGGCTTTTTTCGGACCCCAATGAAGCGTTTTGTCAAGAGTCAAGACCCGACGTCTTTTGCACGCGACGCGACGTCTTTTGCACGTCTCGGACCTCAATGATATCATTTGTAATGAGTTAAGACCTTGTAGGTCTTATTCTGACGTCCCAATTTCCCCTTGATGGCAACTACTGCTTCTAAAAACAAATCTCTCGAATCGTGTGACGGTCAGATGTTTATTTTTTGCGTTCGGGCTCTTCGTGCACGAATTTTGCATGCTCGATCTCTGAAATTGTAGATGAGACAAGATAATATAATCGAAGTGAGTTGTCTTGTGATGATGAATACCAGAAACCAGGTGTTTATGGTACAACGGCCGGAGAGGAGTTCTCTGGGTGGGTATTGGGAATTCCCGGGTGGGAAGATTGAGGAGGGTGAATCTGCTAAGGATGCGCTGAGGCGGGAGATTGTGGAGGAGTTGAATTTGGAGTTGGGGGAGTTGAAGGCCCTAACAGAGACAACTCATGTTTATGGCTTTGCTACGATTCGCTTGTGGCCGTTTTTGGCCAACTGTGATGAAATCCCGGAAATTACTTTGCACGAACATTCTGCGATGGATTGGGTAGACGTGGAGCGTGCACATGAGTTGAACTGGGCTCCGGCGGACATTCCGATTGTACAAGAACTGCAAAAGATGTTTTCCGTATGAGCGCTGAAAGTAATCAGGAATTGTTACCTGAGGGGCTTTATGAGGCTTTGCTCGATGAGGAGTTGGAGACGTTGTTGAACGGACAACCTGAGCTGATTGGATTACTTCAATCGGTGGATGAAGAGTCAACACCGGGTGCTTACAGTCAGTTTTTGTGGCAGGTGCTGCAGCGTGCTTTTCGAATAACGAAAAAAGAAAATCGTTTGGATTTGGTGAATCGCCTGATTGAGCTGCTGGCGGCTCAAGATGGATTGGAGTATACGCTTCGCAAGCGGCTTCTATCGAAACCTAAGAGTTTGTTGAGGGAGGTAAAGAAACGGTCTTCGAGTGCGGTGATTTCTATCCCGGAAACCCCGATGAGTATTAGCAGTTTGCTAACGGGTTCTGGAGACGACCCGCAGTTGGATCGTGAGCTTAGAGCAGAAATGATGACTGCCGACCGTGTGGATATTTTGGTGTCTTTTATCAAGTGGTCCGGGCTCCGCTTGTTGTTGCCTGGATTTGAGAACCTAATTGAGCGTGGTGTGAAGGTAAGAATTATTACCACTTCCTATATGGGTGCCTCCGATCCAGCCGCGGTTGAGTGGTTGGCTGGGCAGCCGAACTTTTCGATTCGTGTTTCTTACGATACCGAGCGCACTCGATTGCATGCAAAGGCCTATCACTTTTATCGGAAGTCGGGTTTCTCCACGGCTTATATCGGATCGGCGAATATGTCGAAAGCGGCGATAACTAGTGGGCTGGAATGGACTGTGAAAGTGACAGTTCAAGATATGCCGCATATGCTAGACCGGTTTACCGCAGAGTTTGAAAGCTACTGGGAGCGAGTAGAGTTTGAAGAATATTCCGAAAAGGATTACTCGCGGTTTAGAAAGGCAATTAAGCACGGGAAACAAAGTGACAAATCGAGTGGGTTTCGCTTTTTTGCAGAGATAACGCCGAGACCCTACCAGGAGCGGATTCTTGAATCGTTGGCCGCAGCGAGAGATGCTGGATCGTTTCGAAATTTAGTTGTGGCTGCAACTGGAACAGGCAAGACGGTGGTCGCCGCTCTGGACTATGCTCGATTTAGGAAAGCAAATCCTTTGGCAGATAAGTTGTTATTTGTTGCTCATCGGAAGGAAATCCTGGAGCAAGCCAGGGACTGTTTTAGGACGGTTCTGCGTGACTATAATTTTGGTGAGCTTCTCATCGGTCAGGATTTGCCTAGTGATTGGAAGTATGTATTTGCGTCCGTGCAGAGCTTTAATACTAAACGAACTTGGGAACAGGTGGGTTTGAACCATTTCGATTTCGTTGTCGTAGATGAGGTTCACCATATCGCAGCAAACAGTTACCGCCCTCTCTTGGATCACTTGGCTCCTCGAATTCTTCTTGGACTAACTGCAACTCCGGAACGAATGGACGGTAGTTCGATTCTTCCTGATTTTGATAATACTTTTGCGGCAGAAATCAGATTGCCTGAAGCACTTGAAGAAAAACTGCTTTGTCCGTTTCACTACTTTGGTGTGACTGATCCGGTAGCGGTTGCGGATGATAAATTCTGGCGAAACGGTAAATATGATACCAATGCTTTGGAGATCATTTATACGGGCGATGATTTTAATGCACGTCAGCGGCTGGATGTGATTCTGCATAGCATCCGCACTTATTTTCCGGATACGGATTCCATCCGGGCGGTGGGATTCTGTGTGAGTGTGCGTCATGCTGAATTTATGGCTGAGAAGTTTAGGGAAATCGGGCTTTCTGCAGAAACTGTGCTCGGCGAAACTCCGAGTGAAATACGACAAGAACGGTTTAAGGAGTTTAAGGAAGGTCGGATCTCGTTTTTATTTGCAGTGGATATATTCAGTGAGGGGGTGGATATCCCAGATATTAATATGGTTCTGTTCTTGAGACCGACAGAAAGTCTTACGGTCTTTCTTCAACAACTTGGGAGAGGCTTAAGGCATGCTCCAGATAAGGACTGCCTCACCGTGCTGGATTTTGTGGGGCAGTCACATAAAAAGTATAGGATCGATCGGAAACTTTCCGCATTGCTGAGGACGAAGAGAAGAAGGATAGATCAGGAAATCGAAAAAGATTTCCCGAATTTGCCCCCTGGTTGCAGTATTCAGTTCGAGCGGGTGGCCAAGGAGTACATTCTTCAGAGCATTCGCAATACATTGGGTAATTTGAATTCCTTTGTACCTGAGTCTATCCAAACCTTTGAAAAGGAAACAGGACGACCCCTTACGTTTGCTAATTTCATAGAATTGACCGATTTATCGCCGATACAACTTTTGCAGAATAAAACCTGGTCGGAATGGAAGGCGGTGGCGCTTAACCATGCCCCTATTGATGATCCTGATTTGAGAGAAACGCGTCAGGCGCTTCGCCGCTTTTGCCTTCGCACGGACCCAGTCTTTTTGGAAAAGGCTATGCGGATTGGTAAATTGAAAGTTGGGGAAGATTCGGGTGAGTATGGAATGAGTGAACGGGACTCGGCAGCATTGCACTATTTGTTATGGGGCAAAAAGGGGAGCTTAGTGGGAGTAAATGATTATTATGAATCGATTGAAAAGTGGTTAAAAAATAAGCACAGCCAGAAGGATTTGAAGGAAGTGATTGATTGGCGGAGAAAGCTTCACCCTTACTCAACATTTTCCATTCCTCTTCCATTTGCGTCTGATCTACGCTTACATGCTCAGTATGGTTTGAGAGAAATTCTTGCGTTGCTCGGATTGGCTGATCTACACAATTCTGGGGTAACTGGAACTGGAGTGATTCATGCAAAAGAGATTAAAACATACTTGCACCTCGTAACCTTTAAAAAAGAAGACAAGGATTTTACGCCGACAACGCGGTATAAAGATTATCCCATTAGCAGAAGCAAGTTGCATTGGGAATCGCAAGCGGCAGCAGCGCAGAAAGGAACGGCGGGTCAAAATTACGTCCACTTCAAAAAGAGAGAATACACGATACTCTTTTTTGCCCGTCTTGAAAAACGAACCAATGGTGAAACAAATCCCTATGTATTTTTAGGTCCTGTGAAGGATCTACTTTCCTATGAAAACAATCGCCCGATCTCAATGATTTGGGAATTAGAATATCCTATGCCCGCTGAGCTGTTTGAAGAGGCGAGAGCGGTTTAGAAATAGAAAGGAAAGTCTTTGCTACTCCCATACACAAAACTGAACCCAATAGATCCGGTATGATCCGAGGACATCGGTAACAGATCTTCTAAGGACATCGGTAACACTTTTTATTGGCACTTACTGATCAATCTTTAGGATAGACTACACTCCTGTTATATGCCACAGTGTATGAATGATAAAAATA
>JAQBYJ010000017.1 GCA_027622555.1 Verrucomicrobiota bacterium | reverse complement strand
CTGGTTTTCCAAAACTTTATCATGCGCATTTTACGGACAACCAGCGGCTTTTCGAACAGGGTCTAGCTAGGTGATCTTTACGAGTTTAACCGTGAGATTGGTCGTTTCAAATTTGTCCAGAAACAGGAGAAAAACCTCTCGGTAGCAGAAGATAGAAATGAATTGGGTAACGCCCACAATCCAAAAAGTCATGAGGGAAGTGAGTGATATTCGAGACTTCTATTTGAAGAATATTCTGCGCTCTTTGCGCTCCTTGTTTTCTTGTGGTCATGTCACGCGGATGCGCTCGGTAGCGGCCATTTATTCTAGCTTCAGCCTGTTCCGGTGTTCCGATCAGTTTCACTGTCGGTCGTGTCGCAACAGAGTTGCTCGAAACTCTTCGAGCCCGGCTGCGTCTCGCCGAAGCCTGAAAAGGCGAAGGCGGATCTTGTCGCTGCGCTCGGAACAACCTTCCGCATTTAATTAAAGTGCTCTTCATCTTCCGAAAACTAAGACGCTTTTTCTTCCAACTCCGCCAAGGCTCCGATGGACGCGTCCTGCCAGGGGAGATAAGAACCTATGTCGCCTATGCCTTGGGCGAGATCGTGCTGATTTCCCGCTCTCCACAGTCAATCAGGTAGGGCGAGTGCGTCCTCGCACCGCCGCCGAATCTCCTGGAAATACACGGCACTGCGAGGACGCAGTCACCCTGGTCTCGCTTACAAGGAAAGTTGCATTGAGCTGTTCCCTCGACCAAGAGACCGGATACTCACCGCAGATAAAATTGCACCCGAAACGCACCCGAAAGTAATTCCATCATTGAATTGTCGGAAGAGCTCAGTTTCTATTCTTTTTTTGAGGTGGTATCACAGAAAGAGGCATCCTGTGTTTACACGATATGAACCCTGCCTTGGCTTTATTATACTAACCGGCTTAGACTCCAATGTATCAGCTACTAATAGCTACACCCATGATTCTACCTCAATTGAATCGACTGTTCCTTTAACCAGATCTTAAGAACTTAATTTTGCCCAAATCCTCTAATGACCCCAGAAATTGTAATAAAGTGGATATGTATCCTCCTCTCCGTTTTCGTCCTGTCTAATCCGGCGAATGCGGATCACCACAAACCCCATGTTGTCCTGGTCGCTGGCACATTGCATTACTCACCGGAATTGACCATGCCGATATTTGCGAAAGAGCTCGAACGCTTGGGTTTTGAAACAACGGTGGTGATGGGGGAAGGGGATCCGGAAAAGAAGACCAAGAACGTTCTCCCCGGAATCGAAGCTTTGGCTGACGCAGATGTAGCGATCTTCTTTTGTCGTTTTTTAAATCTCCCTGATGAGGAGTGGCAGCCGATTGAGGATTATTTTAAATCCGGAAAACCTGTCATTGGGCTCCGCACGGCAAACCACTCGTTTAAATTTCCAAAGGGTCATTCCCGTTACGAATGGAATGACGGATTTGGACGCCGTGTGTTGGGTACACCCTATGTCGTGCATCAATCCAGTGCCACGAGGATCTCTGTTATTGAGAAGGCTCTTACGCACCCGATCATGGCCAACATCACAAAGACCAACTGGGAATCGGAGGGAACGCTTTACCTTACGCGTCTCGAAGGCGGAAGCATTCCTCTCGTTACGGGAACGGGTGAAGGCAATAGCCGTCTGTTGCAAAAGGAATTCGGACCTTTGATCACCAGCACATTGGAATCGGATATTGTAGCGTGGGCCTGGGAGAATGAATGGGGCGGAAAAGTGTTTTGCACTTCATTTGGACACCCAGCGGATTTTGCCGAGGAGTCGTTTAATCGCATGCTGGTTAACAGCGTATTCTGGGCGGTGGATAAACCATTGCCCGGCCCAGATACAAAGATCTCCACTTGGAATATCAAGCGCGCGGATAAGTAGTCCCGGTAATGAAATCGTCAAACAAGTTTCGTGTTCCTCTCTGCTCGTTCATAATTCTTTTAGGCATCAGTACATTTGCCAGTGGCCAGATTGGGCCGGGAGATCATATCGCCATCGTTGGTAATACCTTTGCTGATCAACTGCGCAATAATGGTTACCTGGAAACCCTCCTGCTTCAGGAATTTGAAGAGGATCCGATTTCCTTGCGCAATCTTGGTTGGGCAGGGGATACCCTCACGGTTCGCGATCGGCCCACTAATTTCCCAACCGAAGAATCCACTCTCAGGGATCACGAAACCGATGTCATTATTGCCTGTTTTGGAATGTCTGAATCGTTTGCAGGAGATAAGGGACTGGAGAATTTTAAAAAGGATCTTCTATCTTTCATCGATTCTCACCGGGGTAAGCAATACAACGATGAGTCCGACGTGCGCTTGATATTGGTATCGCCCATCGCTTATGAAAACCTGGGGACCTTAACCCCTAATTGGCAGTCCCGGAACCGGGATCTTAACCAATACGCCGAAGCCATGATGAACGTGGCAATGGAGGAAACTATTCCGTATGTGGATTTGTTTACACCGACCAGTAAACTCTTTGATGATAACGAAGATTCTCAGTATACGATCAATGGCATTCACTTAAATAGCTTCGGTTATTGGGCGGTGAGTAACCTCATTTATGAGCAGCTCATGCGTATGGATTCGAAGCGGCCTGAACCCTGGCGCTTGCACATCGACGCCAAGACGGGCGCGGTCAGTGCCAATGGGGTGGAGCTGTCTCGCTTTAATTTAGCTGGTCAGAATTTTAGTTTCGAAGTGAAGGAGAACTCTCATCCGTCTCTGCCACCTCCTGTAGAGCGTGGCATGCCGGGAATGCTCTCCGGGTATCGCGACACCCTGGTCATAGAGAATCTGGAGCCCGGAGAATATTCTTTAATGGTGGATGGAAAACCCGTGGCCACCGCCACCCACGAAGAATGGGCAGCAGGTGTGCCTATTGATACATCTCCGGCTCACGAGGAGGTGGAAGACTATCGATCTGCTGTGATTGATAAGAACACTCAGTTTATCTACAGCTGGAAAGCCCTTAACCAGGTACATATCGTGGGTGAGCGTCGCAACTCCTCAAGTGGAAGGGCGTTGCCGCAGGAGATCATCGAATTCAACGAGCTTACCAAGCAGAAGGATGGTGCCTTGCGCAATCAACCCGAGCGAAAAACCCGGGAGTGGCAATTGGTTCCCGACACCAAGCTCACCAATTAATTTTTAATAAATGAACAACAAGGTATTTTTGATAATGCAGCGGAAGTGCAGGGATGCTCTTGTCCTACCAATTTCCAATTCGAAGGTAGGGCTATTGCGTCTCCGCAATGCCGATTATTGCGCCCACACTCTGAGCCAAAGGATTATTGTCATGAAAGTGTTTATTCTCTCCCTCTTCATATCTTCATTTTTTCTCTCGGAAGTCTCGGCTCAGAGCCCAGATGGGATTAAAACAGCCAATCTTCAAGGCGCTGATCTTGACCTACTGAACAATCATGATCCTGCCTCTGAATTGGAAAACTTCGAGTTGCTCCCAGGTTATGAGGTCAATCTCTTTGCCGCGGATCCCATGTTGGCCAATCCGATTCATATGGTGTGGGATTCCCGTGGTCGTCTCTGGGTGGCTTGCTCATGGTCTTATCCGCAAATTCAACCCGGTCAGGTGGCTGACGATAAGATCATTATCCTCGAAGATACTGACAACGATGGAGTGGCTGATAAATCCACGGTATTTGCAGACGGTCTTTACCTGCCAACGGGTATCGAACTGGCTAATGGTGGTTGTTACGTCGGTCAGTCACCAGACGTCTACTTTTTAAAAGACACCAATGGAGATGATGTGGCCGATGTGAAGGAGCTCGCTCTTACCGGTTTTGGCATTGAAGACAATCATCACTCAATCAGTGCCTGGCGCCGTGGTCCGGATGGGTGGCTTTATTTTCAAGAGGGCATATTTTTACATGCTCAAGTGGAAACGCAGCACGGGATTGTGCGAAACTATAATGGTGGAGTTTATCAATTCAATCCACGCACCGGAGAGTTGAAGGTCTTCTGCAAAGGCACAGGCGGTAATCCATGGGGCCATGTATTTGATGAATGGGGACAGTCGTTTATGGTGAACAATCCTCGCATCCTGTATTTGAGTCCTGGCACCGGCGCTTTCAAAGAGAACACCCGTGTTCCACCTTTGATCAGTACGGAAAAACAATGCGGCGGCGATCTGGTAACAGGAACCCATTTGCCTGACGATATTCAGGGGCAGCTACTAACTTGCCGTTTTAAAAGTCGTTCGATTGTACGTTATGAATTTATTGAAGACGGAGCTGGTTATTCCGCTAACGTACTGGAACCACTATTAACTTCCAAGCATCCGAACTTTCGCCCCGTCGACTGCAAGATCGGTCCCGATGGCGCGATTTATGTGGCCGACTGGTACAACTCCATCATTAATCACGCCCAACACGATTTCCGTGATCCTCGTCGCGACCATGAGCACGGACGCATCTGGCGGATCACCTACAAGGATCGACCTCTGGTCGAGAAACCAAAGTTGGTAGGGGCATCCACAGAATCTTTGGTTGAGCAACTGAGCAGTCCTCAAACCTGGAATCGTCACCAAGCGCGCAAGGAGCTGAGTGAGCAGAATCCCGACCAAGTATTGCAGGCGGTTGAAAGTTGGGTGGATTCACTCAATCCCAATGACGCGCGTTACGAGCATCACCTGGTTGAAGCGATGTGGGCCTGTCAAAATGTTGAGCGAGTGAGCGAGTCGATTCTTACCAAGGTCATCCATGCAAAGGACGGACACGCCCGGTCGGCAGGTGCCCGGATTATTCGTTACTGGTATGAACAACTGACCGATCCCGTTGGTATGATTGCTCACCTGGCCGACGATCCTTTTCCTCGTGCACGCATGGAGGCTGTTTTGTCCGCTGGTTACATTCCAGAAGCTGAGTCGCTTCCAGCTGCTCTGAACGTATTGAATCACGATCAGGACAAATTTATTGAAGTGACCATTCCATCCATGATGACCGCGCTGGAGCCGTATTACATTCCTGCTATGGAACAGCAGACCCTGAGATTCAACGATCCCAAACACCAACTCTTTGCTGAACAATCCGCTGGTATCGGTTTGGACAAACGCCTGACTGCTTTATTAAAGGCGGCCAATCCATCAACCACAGAAATCAACGAGGTGCGCAAACAATTCTCGGCAGCACCCAGTAACAAACTTCTCAGAATTTTGGTCAATGCAATCGGGCAGGGTGGTATTCCTTCCGATGCAGCTGCCGTTGCTTTATTAACAGAATTACAGAAAATAGGCGCACAAGGAATGCAGGAACCAGGGCGTTATTTCTCCGGACTTTTGGCAGGGCTCTCAAATTCAAATGACGAAATCGCGGCTGGCGTCGCCTCCAGTCTGGGAAGCTGGAAATTCAGTGAAGCGGGAGAGGAGTTATCAAATATACTACTCGATAAAACCCGGACTTCCTCCGTTCGCGTAGCCGCAGCTGTCGCGCTTGGTCAGCTAGGTCAAACCAGGTTTGTGAACCAACTCAAAACTTTAGCCAAGGAGGGTGATATTGAAACACGCTATCATGCCGTGACCGGACTAGCCGTGGCGGATTTGGAAGATGCCAAAGTTGAGGTTGCCCATGTGCTGATGGATGATCCAGGTAATGCCGATCCGGTAGCCTTGGTTAAAAGCTTTACCACAATGCGAAGGGGCGATTCGGTACTCGCGGATTCACTTGCGGGTGTTTCGATCCACCCGAAGGTCATGGCAACGGTTGCCACCTACCATCGCCAAACGGGACAACTTCCGAAACGCCTACAGGATGTATTTTTGAAGACAAGTGGAGAATCAATTTCGTCACTCCTGCTAAAAGAAGATAGGAATGCACTCACTGCTGACGTCGATCGTTTTGGTATAGCGGCGCGGGGGGAATTGATCTATCGTAGAACCGAAGTAGCCTGCATGAGCTGTCATGCTATCGGTTCTGTCGGTCCAACCATTGGACCCAACCTGGTAGCTGTCGGCACTGCTGCATCTACCAGTTACATGATTGAAGCCATCCTTGAGCCCAATGCTTCGATTGCCGAGCATTACGAAAACCTGTTGTTCACCATGGCCGACGGTTCAGCGCATATGGGCGTCATTACCTTTCAAAACGAACTGGAAGTAATCATTCAGGATTCTTCACAAGCCGGGCGAGAAATCGTGCTGCCGGTGGCTAACATCGGGAAGCGAACGTTGATGCCCTCGCTTATGCCTACCGGGCTTGTGGATCAATTGAAGAGTCGTCAGGAATTTCTAGATCTCGCCAAATTTATTTCCCTACTCGGACAACCTGGCCCTTACGAAAATGACGAAAGTCCGGTTATTCGCAAATGGAGTGTCGCTTCATCGCTCAATGAAAATTGGCCTGCCGAAAGTGCTCCATGGGCAACTGCCTACAGTAAGGTTGATGGGGAATTACCCGTTTCGGATTTGGGTGATACTGATATTGTTTACACGCGTGGTTATTTGGAAATGTTGGTTCCGGGTGAATTAAAATTGAAGCTCAACAGCGCAAAGGGACTGAAGCTGTTTGTGGATGATAAGGAAATTTCCTCCTTGGCTGATCCTATCGTTATGATGAAGGGTCGCAGGACGTTGACAGTCCGAATTGATCGTCAGGCACGGGGCAATACAGGTCTTCGAGTCGAACTACTTTCAATTCCTGGCTCTTCTGCAAAATTTAAACCCGAGGGCGGAATATAGGTAGGTCTTGTTACGCAAATCTGAATCCAAATCAGCAATGAACATCCTTGAACCCTGGAACATCGTTTTCTTTGTAGCGTTCATTGTTTTCTATTGGACTCGACACGTATTCATTGAACGAACGAAACCCGAGAAAAAAGCGGTTCGTCGTATGGACCGGCTTGAAAAGATGCTGATTGCTGGAATGGTCCCAGGAACCTTTCTGCTGCCGTTGCTGTATCTGTTTACACCCTTGCTGGATTTTGCAGATTACCGGCTTCCAACACCCGTGCTGTCTGTGGGTGCCGTGACCATTTTCGCTTCGCTCTGGTTATTCTGGCGGTCCCACGCAGATCTTGGTCAGAACTGGTCGGTAAGCTTGGAACTCCGCGAGAACCATGAATTGATCATTCGCGGTGTATACCGGTTCGTTCGCCACCCGATGTACTTATCCATCTGGCTGTGGGCCTTTGGCCAAGGTATGCTGCTACAGAATTGGTTGGCTGGTTGGTTGGTCGTGCCCGCTTTTGCAGCGATGTATATTATTCGCACCCCTCGTGAGGAACAATTGATGTGCGAACAATTTGGAGATGAGTACCGTGCCTATATGCAACAAACCGGCAGACTGTTTCCATGCGGGAAATCGTCTAGTGAAGAGTATAGATTCATGGAGCTAGACAGCTTCGAGGTATTTGAAGCTAGGGAAGGATCTCCCCATTCGAGATCCTCAGGACAAGCGGGCTGTCCGCAATTTTGGAAACATAATCCTCGGACACCTCGGCGAGGCGTCCCTACCAAAGCCGAAGTAATTTTGGGAGTATCAGACCCAAGATAAATGAAACGACGGCCGTTCCGTCTGTTATACCTTTCGAAGCAGACGAGAACCCTCATGTTTTAAAGAAAAACAACCACGGATGAACTGGTATAAACGCAGATCCAGAGTAGGAAAATGTCGAATATATCATCGGTGATTATTTGAATTAATTGTTATGTAGCTGTCCCTTAGTCGACATTCGGTCTCGGAACGAGCTACTCGCTTAACTATAACACCTTAAATCCTTTTATGCCCTTCAACTGCGGCAATTAGGATTAACCGGGATACCAGGTCTTGCGCGGATCGTCGCTTTCTCTGACGTAATTCCAGGCGCTTTCTATCAAACGAGACAAATCGTAATGGGGTCGCCAGCCGAGAAGCGATTTCGCTTTTGTGTTATCTAACCATGTAGAATGATAATCCGTGGGCACATCAATTGTAGGAAGATTTCGGGTACTAGATAAATAATTGCCCACTTCACTGTAATCCACCGGCTCGTCCATACAGATATTAAACAACTGTTGACGGGCTTTGGGGTGATCGATGGACAAAAGAATAGCTTCAACAAGGTCTTCGACTTGGACAAAGTTTCGCTTCACCGGTGCACCATTCGGATCGAACATTATGGGTATTGTGGAAGTTTGGAAGTAGCTTTTGGCTTCGTCCGATGACACAAGATCCATCCAACGTGGGCCGCCAAATACATCAGGGCCAAAAGAAAGAGTGTATTTGAAATCGTCTTTCTCCATGATCCACGGGGCTCGCAAGCAGCAGCCGTTGAAGTCGTATTGAATAAAATACTGTTTCAGCATTGTCTCTTCAAGAACCTTGGACAGGGCATAACAACCCGGATAGGCTGAATGGGATTGAGTTTCGGTAACGGGTAGTGGGTGCGGATAAAAGAAATGCCCTACACTCGCATCTCCACCGATAAGAATGAACTGCCGGAAAGTAGGACTTTTGCGGCATTCCTCAAGTAACCAGAAAAGGCCTTTTATCGTAACATCCATGATGTCCTGAGGCGTTTCTTTGCAGGTAGCGAGATGAAGGACATGCGTGACACCTTGAACCGCTTGACGCACGTCTTCCGCAACAGCCATGTCACCACGAACAACCTCCAAGCGTTCTGATTCGGGAAGTGTTCTATTGTGGCAGAAGGCACGAACCGAAATGTCTCGATATGCATCGTCAGTCTGCAATCTCCTGATAAAGGCCTGCCCGACTTTTCCTGACGCTCCTGTTACGAGTATTGTGCGCTTGGTTAGTTTATCGCTCATTCTAGGTTTTCTAAACTACATCAACAGAATTTCAACCTGGAAACCAATTACGGTTTAACCTCATCCCCGTGAACGCCGGTATTGAAGAGGGGTGATTCCTACGTGTTTCCGAAAGTGCAGAGTGAATGAGCTCTGATCATAGAAGCCGAGGGCATGAGCCATTTCAGAGATAGGGCGTTCAGTGTTTCGGAGTTGCTCGCATGCGGCTTGGATGCGTGTTTTAATGAGGAAGGATTGTGGGGTGGTGTTGAAGGCTTCTTTGAAGCGCCGGTTAAACTGGCGAACCGACATGCCGACCATTTTGGCGAGGTCTGAAAAGATAATTTGTTCTGTGAAATGGCCGCGTAGAAATTCTACGGCTCGATGAAATTGAAGGTTAGGGTAGAGGGTTTGCTCACCGCGTACCAGGCTTTTAACGGTACCCATCACTCCGATCACATTTCCTTGATGATTAAATACCGGAAATTTGTTGGTTAGAAACCAATCGGGTAGTCCCAGAGAGTCGAAGAACAGTTCTAGGATATCCAACTTTGGTTTTTTTGAACTCATTACCTCCAAATCATCTTTACGGAAGTTCTCTGCCAAACGCTGAGGAAATAGTTCGAAATCATTTTTGCCGATGAGTTCGGCTTCCGACTTTACGTGTAAACGCTCCCAGAATCGTTTGTTTGCCGCAACGAGCTCCAATTTCCTGTTCTTGGCGAAAAATGAGATTCCCGGGATATGACTGAATAATTGATCGAAATGACTATCCGGTGCTATCTCCAACAGAAATTGGTTTTTGATCTGAAAAGGTGGATTACTAAATGGCATGCGATGGCCAAGATCTCATAAAATAAGGCCATTACTTCCAAGACTTTAATTGTCAAAATAGCTATCCTCACTTCTTATAGGATTACCCATCTATGAAAATCTTCTTCTCAGTCTTAAGCTTCTCTTTCCTTTTGTTCTTCTCAGGCTGTTCGTTGGGTACAAAAGAGAAAACCAAAAAAGGCCCAATTCGCGTGCTCTTTCTAGGTCACGATGTGGAGCAACATCCTTCGAATCTTTATTTTCCGATGCTTCAGCAAGCGTTGGGACCTGAGGCCATTTACTTCGATTATGTCACATCGGTAGAAGAGGCTTTGAGCAATGCGGATTATTTAAATCGTTTCGATGCAGTGCTATTGTATGCCAACCACAAAGAGATAACATCCTCACAGTGGAAAAACTTGAATGCTTTCATTGATGCAGGTGGAGGATTTCTGCCGGTCCATTGCGCCAGCTGGTGTTTCCAAAATGAACCTGACTTTGATCAACTGGTGGGTGGACGATTTGCCGGTCACAAGACAGGCGTCTTCAAAGTTTCGACGATAGACCCTGACCACTCAGCTGTAAAAGGTGTTCCTGAGCTCGAGGCCTGGGATGAGACGTACAAGCACAAAAATCATAATGAAAAGGATCGCACAGTTCTACAAGTACGTAGGGTATCTGGAACCGATGACAATATAACCGAGGACGAACCTTGGACTTGGGTAAGAACTCAGGCTAAGGGTCGCATCTATTATACTGCTTCTGGGCATGACGAGCGCGTGTGGGGTCGCAGTGAATTTCATGAAATGCTTAAAGCGGGTATTCTTTGGGCCGTGGGTGATGAACGTCGGGCTAGCTATGAGCAATTTGTGGATACTCGAACCCCGCTCATCTACGAAAAACGGGACAACATTCCCAACTACGAAAATCGGCCAGAACCTTTGCCTTATCAGCTTCCGCTTTCTGCTGCGGATAGCATGGACTACACGCGTGTACCGGTTGGATTTCGCCTGGAGCTATTTGCCTGCGAACCCGACATCATAAACCCGGTTAGCATGGCTTGGGATGAACGAGGTCGGCTTTGGGTGGCTGAGACGGTGGATTACCCCAATGAGATTACATCAAGTCGACAGGGACGTGATAACATTAAGATCCTGGAAGACACCGATGGGGATGGTAAATGTGACAAAGTCACGGTGTTTGCCACTGGGTTGAATGTTCCAACTTCGATCACGTTTTCAAATGGCGGACTTCTTGTGGCGCACGCCCCGGATATTTTGTTTCTAAAAGATACGGATGGAGATGATATAGCAGATGTTCGGGAAGTTTTAAACACTGGCTGGGGAATCCGTGACACGCACGCGGTATTGTCAAACCTCCGCGTTGGGTTCGATAACCACATCTGGGGGACAGTAGGTTATTCTGGTTACAATGGACCGGTTAAAGGTGGAGAAGGGAAATTCGCTCAAGGGGTTTTTAAAATGTTACCTGATGGGACCGAGATCTCCTTCATGCATCAGTTCAACAACAATACCTGGGGGCTGGGATTCAATGAGTCCGGTGATGTGTTTGGGTCAACTGCCAACAACAATCCTGCGTTCTTCTGTGGGTTTCCGGAAACCGGCTATGCCGATACAAAAGGGATGTCCGCCAAAATGGTTGCCGATACGCCTGCATTTCATCCTATCACGCCCAATGTCCGCCAAGTGGATGTCTTTGGTGGTTACACAGCCGGCGCCGGGTATGCCTTGGCTACTTCGGGTAATTTTCCTGAATCCTGGCGCAGTTCCATGGCGTTCATTTCGGGTCCAACGGGGAATTTGCTCGGCATGTATAAGAATGTGCCGGATGGATCCGGTTATGTTGCGAAGAACCATTTTTCCCTCATCGCCAGTGCCGATGAATGGTTTTCACCGGTGGCCGCGGAGGTGGGGCCCGATGGAAATCTCTGGGTGTTGGACTGGTATAACTTTATTATCCAACACAACCCGACGCCCTCGGTGGTTCGTGGCGGATATGATGCTGTTAACGGCACGGGCAACGCCCACGTGAATCCGAACCGCGACCGTCAGCATGGCCGCATTTATCGTCTGGTTTGGGATGGTGCCAAGAAGTCATCCATCGTAACTCTGCAAGGAGCAAATGCACGGGAATTGGTAGAGGTCTTGAAAGATGACAACCTGTTCTGGCGCTTGACCGCCCAACGACTGTTGGTTGAGCAGCAAGCATCAGGGGTGTTAAACGAGCTGAAGCAGATGCTCACATCAGGTGGTTTTGCCGGCATGCATGCCTTCTGGACCATTCATGGATTTGGGAAACTTGACCGAAGCCTTCATCAGGCAGCGCTCCTCAATAAAGATCCTGTGATCCGAAAGGCGGCGGCGACTGCTTTGGGTTCCACGTTGCAGGATCGCGAGTTGCTTATTGATACCGCCATTCTTACGGATGCAGATCCTGATGTTCGGCGTGTGGCTTTTTCGGCGTTGGCTCATTTGGCAAAAGACGCTGCTTTGCAGGCGGTGATTCGCAGGCTCTACCAGGATAGTGAAAATCGTGAGGATACCTGGCTTTCGATTGCGCTGAAGGCCGCGGCCGCCAACCAGGGAGTTAACCTTGGGGAATCGATCCTCGGACCCAACCTGATTTCGAACGGTTCATTTGAAGAGGTTGTGAATAGAGTTCCGAGTGGTTGGAAATTAACTGCATCAGACAACTATGGCGATACGAAGCTGATATTCGAACAAGGAGAGAAGGATCCCTATTCGCCCAAATCAGGAGATAAGCTCCTCACTATAGAAGTGGATGAAAGCGCCACCTTCTCCTGGACCAACAAGGTAAGCGTAAAACCCAATACCGAGTATCGATTGGCCACTTGGGCAGCAGTGCCTTCGATTAGAGAAGGAAATGGCTTTAATATTAACGTTTCAGAAATCCCCGGAGCTCAAACGGACACCCAGCGATGGAGAATGGCCTGGGAGGAAAGGGAAGTGTTTTTTAATTCCGGGCCCCACAACGAGGTATCTGTGAATATTAATTATACGGGAGGCAGACCTTTCACGAGCACACTCACCTTTGATGATTTCACTTTGTCAGAAGTTTTGGGCAAGGAAGACTCAACTGTTTCCGGTGATGTTTCCCGGGGAAGATCTTTGTTTTACGAACATGAAATTGCTTCCTGCACACGCTGTCATCAAATTGGTGGAGTAGGGGGAGTGGTGGGGCCACCATTGGATGGCATTGCTGGTAGGAAGAGCGACGACTACTTGCGCGAGAGCTTAGTGGATCCACAAGCAACAATCGCTGAGGGATTTCCGATTGAAATATCTCCTATGCCGCCATTCGGTGTGCTTCTTTCTCCTCAAGAGCTGGAAGATGTGTTGGCTTATTTAAAAACTTTGAACTGATGTGTTGTAGTATGCTTTTTAACAACTGTAGGAGCGGCTTTACGCCGCGATTTCATTTCTCTGCCCCAAAGCCATCGGGGCTACAATTTCTGTAATTACCTAAAATCTAAATCCATTATTCTAAATGAGTGATAAACAAATAAACATAGCCATCGTTGGTCTCGGATTTGGGGCCGAATTTATTCCCATCTATCAACGGCATCCGAATGCCAATATGTACGCGATCTGTCAGCGCACGGAATCCAAGCTCAATGAGATTGGCGACAAGTTCGGTATCGAAAAAAGGTATACCGATTATGATGAACTTTTAAAGGATCCGAATGTGGAAGCGGTCCATATTAATTCTCCCATTCCAAATCACGCGGAGCAATCCATCGCTGCTTTGAAGGCAGGAAAGCATGTCGCTTGCACAGTTCCCATGGCGACTTCGGTGGAGGATTGTCTGGAAATCATTCGGCTGACGCAGGAGACCGGCTTGAAATACATGATGATGGAAACCGTGGTTTACTCGCGCGAATTCCTGTTCATGAAGAAGCTTTATGATGATGGTGAGCTGGGTAAGCTGCAATTTCTCCAAGCATCGCATCAACAGGACATGGAAGGCTGGCCTGGCTATTGGCCAGGATTGCCTCCGATGTATTATGCAACGCATTGCGTAGGTCCTGTTTTGGGAATCGCGCGAAAGGATGCCGAGTATGTTTCCTGTTTCCCGTCCGGAACTATCGCTGAAGACATGCACCATTGCTACAACTCGCCCTTTGCAGTTGAGACGACGCATATCAAAATTCGGAACAGCGATCTCTCCGCGCGGATCATACGCTCGCTCTTTGACTTGGCACGGCAGTATCGTGAAAGCATCGATGTCTATGGACAAAAGAAATCCGTCGAGTGGCCACTCATCGAGGGAGAACCACTGGTAATTCATACCGCCAAGAAACCAGAACCGGAGATCCCTGAAAAAGTGGAGTGCCCGGACTTTGGTCACTTACTTCCCGATGAAATCGCAGGCTTCACGCTTGGAGGAGTCTATGGTGGGGTAGAAGGCGAAGAGCATTTGTCATTCACCCAAGGTGGAGGTCATGGTGGATCGCATCCGCACTTGGCGCACGAGTTTGTCGATGCCTTGCTTCAGGACCGCGATCCTTGGCCGAACGCCAAACAATCCGCTAACTGGACCTGTACGGGGATTCTCGCTCACGAATCAGCGTTGAAAGGCGGGGAATTAGTGAAACTACCGGAGGAAACGTTCTCGGAGTAAGGTTTCAGTGTTCAGGTGTCGGGTGTCAGGAAATTTAAAAATGTAGCCATGGTCGTGTTCACGAGCGAAGGGAGAAGGCCTGACAACCATGGATTGGTAGGGCTCGATCGCCGAGCGAGCCGATTCTTTCGGCGGTTTTGGCAAAACCGCCCTACCTTTAAAAGAGTGCCGGGTTCAACGAGTATAATTTGAAGTAAGAGGAAGAGTATGAGAAAGATTTTTATATCAGGAGCGTTTGTACTTCTAGCTTCAGCCTTCATCCTTCCTCCTTTAAGGTCGGAGACCGACCAACCCAACATTCTCTTCATCGCGGTCGATGACATGAATGATTGGATTGGGCCGCTTGGTGGTTTGAGTATCGCCAAGACTCCGAACCTCGATCGCTTGGCTGCGGAGTCGACGACCTTTACCAATGCCCATTGTGCGTCGCCCGCTTGCGCCGCCTCCCGTCTTGCGAATATGACGGGGGTGCAGCCATCGAAAACAGGTGTCATGCAAAATGTATGGTACGATGGACCCAAGTGGCGGGAGATCCCGATACTGGCGAACATTGAAACAGTTGAGCAGTTTTTCAAAAACCGCGGTTACGAAACATTGGCTGGCGGTAAGATCTATCATTCATTGGCGCCGCCCTGGTTAACTTCGAATCAGGTGGATCCGGCAGGTTGGGATTTTTATTATCCCAGCATATCGGTTCCGATGCCACACCAGATCAGTGCACCGGAAGAAGTGATTAATCCTGACCGATTCATAGGAGGGCGCCACAAATGGTTTACCTGGGGTCCGATTAATGCAGCGGATGAAAAGATGGCCGACCACCAAACCGTTGATTGGGCGAGTTATGAATTGATGAGGGAGCGAGAGAAACCGCTCTACCTCGCTTGTGGCATTTTTCGTCCCCACATGCCATGGGAAGTCCCACAAAAATATTTCGATTTATATCCGTTGGATGAAATACCTGATTTGGAGATTGAGGAAAACGATTTGGAGGATGCGCTCATTCATCCGCGACGAGGTTGGCACAAATTTGTTTTGGAAAACGATCAATGGAAACAGGTCATTCAGGCTTACTTGGCATCGATCAGTTTTGCGGATGCCCAAATAGGTCGATTGCTCGACGCGTTGGATGAATCGGGTAAGTCAGATGAAACAATTGTGGTGCTCTGGTCCGATCATGGAATGCATATCGGAGAGAAAGAAAATTGGGAGAAATTTACCCTTTGGGAGGAGTCCACCCGTGTGCCGCTTTTTGTTCGAGTTCCGGGAGTTACTACTCCTGGCAGCGTGGTTACCCAACCAGTTAGTTTGCTGGATGTGTATCCTACGTTGGTCGACCTTGCAGGATTTGAAGTGCCAGAACATTGCGATGGTGAATCCGTCGTTCCGCTGTTGGAGAATCCTAATATGATAAGGTCACACAGCGCTTTAACCAGTTTCACCTTTCCGGAGGAGAAAACGGGTCACTCGCTGCGAAGTGAGCACTTTCGTTACATTTATTACGAATGGAATAGCCTGGAAGAATTATATGATCATGCCGCCGATCCCAATGAGTACAAAAACCTGGCTTACGACGCTGCTCATTCAAAAATTGTGAGTCTGTTCAGAATGGAACTTGTGAAGCGAGTGGATCGAGTTAAGCTCGACGAACTATCCAGGAAACCCGATGGTTATACGATCACGGGTAACTCAATAATCGCGGATGACTTTGTTCCGATGTCCGAAGTGCCATTGCCGCCAGAGAGGCCGTTGGTGAAAGGGATACGGTGAGGAGTTTTGGTAGTGCGATGGCGTCTCGCCGCGCCGAGATTAAGATTAAGACGAAGATATTGCCACGTATTACAAAGTGTAGCCAGGGTCGTGAGACCATGGAATGTTGAATGTCAGTTTTGAATTTTAAAGAACGAGAAAAAGTAAGAGGGAAAGAAGGATTTTGATATGAAGAAATACTTGTGCGTTTTTGGGTTACTATTGAGTGGGGTTTTGCTTGTCGGAGCTGACAGGCCTAACGTTGTCCTCATCCTCGTCGATGACATGGGGTGGTCAAACATCGGTTGTTACGGAGGTATGGTGGAGACACCGAACCTTGATCGTCTGGCCAGAGACGGGGTGCGTTTTGACCAGTTCTACAATGCGGCTCGGTGTTGTCCTACACGGGCGACTTTGATGACCGGACTGCATCCTCATCAAGTTGGCATCGGTCACATGACTTTACCCATGGCGAATAAGGAGGAAGCTGCGCCCGGGGAGTCGAGGGGATACTTCTCACTAAGCCCAGAGGATATGGCTGATGTCCCATGGCAATACCAGGGATACGTAAGCACTGATATCCCAACCTTGCCTGAAATGCTAAAAGAGGTCGGTTATGGAACTTACATCACTGGCAAGTGGCACCTCGCTTCTGAAAATCCTATTACCTGGCCGACGCAACGTGGTTTCGATCGCTTTTATGGTCATCTGGCAGGAACGTCGGACTTCTTCGATCCTCCTAATCTCTATCGTGGCAACAACCCCATCCGCGCCCACGGTGAACGCTTTTATCTGACGGATGCAATTTCTGAGAATGCCATCGATTTTCTTAGTGACCATCACAACGAACGGCCGGGCGAACCCTTCTTCTTATACCTCGCTTACAATGCGCCTCACTTCCCGCTTCAGTGCATGCCCGAGGAATACGAAAAGTATCGTGGCCGTTTCATGGAAGGGTGGGATGTTCTTCGGGGCAGGCGTTTGGATAAACAGAAGGAAATGGGGCTGGTTCCCCAAAACACAATACTGGCACCTCGACCTGATATCGTACCGGCCTGGGATTCCCTGTCTCTGGAAAAGCAAAATGAGATGGACGCCATCATGTCCACCTACGCGGGCATGGTTGATCGCGTGGATCAGAATATTGGAAAATTGATCAAGCATCTGGAAAGAACTGGTGAGTTGGACAACACGCTTATTTTCTTTTTATCGGACAATGGAGGTGAAGCCGAAACTGGACCCTTGGGGCAGTTTAAATTCGAAGACCTCGGCCAGTATGGCAAGGGTGGTAACAAGTACGGCAGAGGTTGGGCGACCTTATCCAACACGCCTTTTAGGGAGTATAAGCACTATACGTATCAAGGTGGAGTTCAGACGCCTATGGTCGTACATTGGCCTGATGGAATAGCTGAACGCCCTGGAAATCGGTTTATCCATCAGTACGGCTATCTTCCTGACATCGTCGAAACGATCATGGATGTATCCGGAGCGACCCGGCCAGTCACTAAAAACGGAAGACAGGTTCCGAAGGGAGATGGAGTCAGTTTCGTCAGTTCGCTCCAAGGTAGTAACATCCCCATTCACCATGATCCGATTTTCGTTGAGCACGAAGGGAACCGGATCGCCCGGCAGGGAAGGTGGAAACTGGTTTCCTACTACGACAAACCCTGGGAATTATTTGATCTGGATGCTGACCGCAGTGAGAGCAATGATTTAATAAATAAGTACCCCGACATTGCCCGTAAACTGGAAGTCGCCTACGATGAATGGGCTGAACGGGTAGGGGTGATCTCTTGGGATGAAGCTCAGGATTTCAGTGTCTATTCAATTCGTCGAAAGAAACTGGAAGCGGCAAACAAGTAGGAGTATGAGGACGAAAAAAATAATCCTCGTGGTATGGCGGTCTCGCTGACTGTGTCGAGTCGAAGCTTTTAGCGAAGCCTGAGAGCGCCGAAACAAAGATGGTTGAATAGCGAAGAGTACGGTCAGTGTTTGTGATCGGCTGATGTTAAGATCGCCAATAAATTTGCACCAAAGTCGAGAGTATCCATTCGAGTTGTAGGAGCTAGCTTGCTGGCGATTTTGTTAACTGTAGTTGGTCGCGAATAAATTTGCTCCTACTCGTAGAACCAAGAAAAATGAGACCATGAACAGAATACTGATATGAATAAGTTTTTCCTGATATTGTTGCTTTCCTTCATAGGTGTGGTCTCGCAAGTTTACCCAGCTCCTCCAAACTTCGTCATGTTTATTACCGACGATCATGGAGTCTGTCACTCGAACCCCTACGGGGCCGATTGGATGCGCACGCCTCACATGCAATCCCTGGCTGACGATGGCTTGATGTTTACCCGGGCCTATGTGGTTTCTCCGTCCTGTGCGCCGAGTCGTGCAGCGTTGTGCACGGGCTTGATGCCCTACAACAACGGGATCGTGGGCAACCACGAAAACATACGGAAGGATGGCGTGGAACCGTTGCTTCCTATCCTGGCCAAGCTGGGTTACGAAATTGCCTGGTATGGCAAGGTCGGGCATGGGAATGCCTGGTATTCTCAGTTGCCGGAAATCACCATGATTCCCTACGCTAACAAAGCACCAAGAGGAGCCCAGCAACGGCTGGATATTACCGATGTGGAAAACTTCATAAAGAATCGGAAGGACGCCTCACGCCCCCTGGCGTTGTTCGTGGGAAACAAGTGGCCACATCGCCCTTGGCCGGAACCGGAAACGGCGCGTATTTCGCTGGAGGATATCAGGGTTCCTGAAAAGACCTACGACACTCCGGAGACCCGCAGTGAGATGACACGCTATATCGAGTCAATCGAACGGGTAGATAATCGCCTGGGTGAGGTGAGAACGCTTATACGCGAGTATCTGGACCAGGATAACACCCTGATCGTTTATACCGCCGATCATGGGCATGCCTGGCCTTTCGGAAAATGGTCGCTTTACGAGACGGGAGTCCGAACACCCCTTATTGCGGTCTGGCCGGGTAAGATAAAACCAGGAACGACCACACGAGCCATGGTTAGCTGGATCGATATCATTCCAACCTTTATCGATGTGGCAGGGGAGGGGATTCCTTGGAAAATCGATGGCCGATCATTTAAGAATGTCTTGCTCGGTAAAACGGACTCTCATCGTGACCGCATTTTTGCCGTCCAGAAAGGCGATAAAGCCATGAGCGTTTATCCCATTCGTTCCGTGCGGACCGAGCAGTTCAAATATATCTTGAACCTGTACCCCGAGTTTTATTACACGACGCATATGGATCTCGTTGGCTCCGAATCTCCTTACTATAATCGCAACTGGCCGTCTTGGATCGAAGCTGCCAAAACCGATCCGGAAGCTACAGCGTTCCTGCGAGCCTATCATGAACGTCCACCTGAAGAACTCTACCTCGTGGAAAGCGATCCTTTTGAAAAAACTAACCTGGTTAATGATCCCAGTTACCAGGATGTGCTCATTGAATTACGCGGCCTTGTGGCTGACCGCATGAAAGCAGTCGGGGATGATAAGTCGCTCAGTGGTGAACCCAGGTATCTAAAAGATCATCCACTGCCTTAAATGGCCGCTATTCAAATTTAGAATATGTGTATACTTCTAGGCGTTTGAACCGACCTTCATTTATCACTATTTTAGCCGCAAAAGAGCGCATAGAACGCAAAGCGTTTTTTTCTTTTTCCTGCACTCTTTGTTTTATTGTGGTCATGTCGTGCCGGGTCGCTCGGTAGTGGCCATTCGCTTTTCACATTCAACCATCATCCATTAAACCATGCTTTGCTTCTTTAGCTCCATCCGGCAGAGATTATTCCAATAAAGTTAGGGCGCAGTCGGCGCGCCCATTGCACTTGACGTATTATACTTTTAGTATACTACCGTTTGTGTAATGAGCATTCGCAACCCATTTGTTTTCGCCAAGGTGGTGGCTGGCCGGGACTTCTGCAACCGGGTAGAAATGGCTGGAATTCAAAGCAGGATCGAGAGTGGTCAGTCGATTGCGTTGATAGGTCCGCGCAGAACGGGTAAAACATCCGCCATTCATGAAGCGGTCAGGCGGGCAAAAATGAACCTGGTGTATGTTGACTTAATGGCTGTCAAGGATCTGGCCGATGTCATAAAGCGAATTCTGGATGCCTTGGCTGCGTCCAAACCTCTCATGTCCAGGATCATGGATGTAGCTAAACAAATAGGACCTTCTGTTTCGGTCAGCTCAGGAGTTGTCGATGAGTTTAAATTTAATGTTTCTTTGGGCCTCAGCCCCAATGAGGAGATAGATACTCTGGAAAAGGCGCTTCAATCCCTGGGTAAGGTTCTTGGCAATCGAACGGACTATGTCATAGCCTTCGACGAGTTTCAGGATATCTTGGAAATTGAAGGGCATGAGCAAGCGTTGGCTGCTTTGCGGAGTCGCATTCAGTTCATGAAACAGTCTATCGTTTTTTCTGGCAGTGTCAGACATCAGCTTAATTGGATATTCCGCGATCAAAAGTCTCCCTTTTATAATTCCGTAACTATTTTTGATATAAACTCGATTCCTCGTGCAAAACTGGAACCATTTCTAGCAAGACGGTTTGAAAAAATCGGGAATGTTCTCACTGCCGAATCCTGGAATCTCCTGTGGTCATCCACGGATGGCATTTCGGGAAACATACAACAACTTTGTGGCGCTATTTATGATTTGGGCGTTCCCAAACAGGTGACCGACAAACAAGTTGAGATGGCTTTAAATAATCTCATCATCCAGCAGTCGTCCTCTTATGCGGATATCATGCGAAACCTGCCCACCCATCAGGCGAAAACCCTTTCGGCCCTGGCCCATCATGGAGGTAAGGAGATAACGGGGAAACTATGGATGAGAAATGCCGGGCAAACGAATGCCTCATCTGTTAAAAAGTCCGTAACGGCGCTGGTTAAAAAAGAGTTGGTTTGGATCCATGAAAAAAACTACAGAATAGCGGACCCTTTCTTTGGTGTATGGTTGAGAATGAATTATGCGCAAAGATAAATACAAACCTGAAAAGTGCTTGTTATCCCCATCGGTACTGCCCGTTGTCGTTATGAGTTTTTGAATTTAATCTTACTCCAAAATACCATGCTCTGCTTCTTCAGCTCCATTCACAAATCCTCCTAAATGATTGAACATACTGACATCCTGATTGGTTTAGCTCAAGTAGCAGGTGTATTCGTCGGCTTTGGAACTTTGATTATTTTTTGGAAAAATGAAGGAACTACAACACAGGAAGTTGGTTTACTTAGAAACGCAGTAACCGTAGGACTTATAGTTTTAATTGCCTCGATTATACCGCTTTTGCTTTCGACGTTCCATTTATCTAACCGACTAATCTGGGGCCTATCATCCACATTGTTTTTTGGGTGCATTTGGTTTGGGTTACTTCACCCCCAAACCCGTAACGATATTCGAGCCCTCTTTAAGCTGGGTAGCTTCGGAAACATCCTCTTCTGGATTGTAATGGAAGTTCCTATCCAAGTTTCCCTACTGCTGGTAATGTTTGGCGTGTTTCCAAAACTCTGGCCCGCCTTTTACTTAACGGCCCTTATTGTGAACACGTTTCAGTGTGCACAAATGTTAGTCCAACTGGTTTATCTAAAAATTTCTACTCAAATTAGATAGAAACTAAACAACTAACCCCATGCTCCGCCTCTTTAGAAATATTCGCCAGAACCTCATCAACCAAGGTAAGACCTTCAAGTATCTGCAGTATGCCGTGGTCCTATCTGCAGTGCTTTCAAGTTTTATGATTCAGTCGGCGGTGCTACACGGAATGGAACCCACTTCTGAACCTTTCGTTGCGCCCAAAGGCGAATATGTTACTGAACAAGACCGCTATCACACGTTCCGGATTCCGGGTATGGTTGTCGCACAAAATGGAACGATTCTGCTCTTTGCCGAAGGTCGTCGCGGGGATGGAAGTGATCCGCGAAAAGACGAGAATTCTCCAATCGACTTGGTGATGCGCCGCAGTACCGACAATGGCGATACATGGGAACCAATAGCCGTAATCGAATCCGGGTATCGCCCTGACGGCAAGCTTGTCGATTTCGCTGATCCGACGCCTGTGCTCGATGCTAAAACCGGGACGGTGTTCTTACTCTACGGACAATGGCCGGATTTAGCGCCGACTACTGTGGCATACGGGCAGGATCCTGACTCTGCGGAGGGTAATCAGGTCGTCTGGGTTCGTTCCAGCACCGATGACGGCAAGACCTGGTCGGATCGTCATCAGATAGTTTATCCCGACGAACCGCATGAGACGAGTGACGGTCTTTTCTGGAGGCAGGCCGAACCCGGTCCAGGCAGCGGTATACAACTCCGATGGCAAAAGGATGCCTCACTCAACGGACGCCTCGTCATTCCAGCCAAGCGCAGCGGGTCGAAAACTCCAGATGGGGAAGTAACGGTTGAACCCTTCGTCTACTATTCGGACGACCACGGCAAAACCTGGCAGGTGGGACATGTAACTTCGGGTCCTGACGCCAATGAAGACGAAGTTGTCGAGCTGACCGACGGCACAGTATTTTTGGACGGTCGGCAGAACAGTGGTTATTTACGTCGCCGACATCCCAGCTACGATGGTGGAATTACCTGGGGACCTGACATTCCCGATACCATCCCGCTTACACCGGTGGACGGCTCAATGATACGCTACTCCGCCAAGCGAGACGGTCATGACCAAGACCGAATTCTTTTTTCCTGTGCGCTCGGAGAAAAAGGCCTCAATCGAAACAACATAGCAATATGGATCAGCTACAACGAAGGAAAATCCTTCACCAATCCGGTTCAGCTCAACTCCGGATTCGCGGCTTACTCCGTCATGCAGCGTCTGAAAGACGGCACCATCGGTGTGGCCGTCGAAACCGCCAAGGACGAGGGTGTCCGCTACGGCGAGATCACGTTCTACCGTATCGACCTCGCCCAACTGGAGCGTAAAACGGAATCTCATTGAGAGAGCCAGAAACGCTAGATCCAATCACCTAATGGCTGGTTGAGCCCGATACCTTGACCGGTTTGCTTCGGAACTATCCAGCTTTCCAGCGACTTGGAGCGATGCCTGGAGCGTGCCGCTGCATATTATCCGGCCGGTTGGGAACGTCGAAATCGATTGTCCGGGTATTGAGGCTCCGGAAGAAGGGTTGGATATGTTTGGGCAATTTCGCCACCTGCTTCGGATCGCGGTCTTCCACCGGGCCAATGGGTCCAGCCCAGGCCGGGCGGTAGGCAATGGCGAGCATACGGCGTGGACGTTTACTGTGGTTGGGGTAATTGCCGTGAAATACTTTCTGGTTGATCACCACGGCAGATCCGGCCTTGCAGGTGACCATGCGTTCTTCGGGATGGCTCAGGTAACGCTTGTAGGGATTACCGTCGCGGTGCAGAGACAAGTGAGACCGAGGAATGACCTTGAAGGGAGAACAGTCAGGAGTCTGATCATCCAGGTAGTAGAGGACTCGCGTGAGTATGGGGGCGCTGGCCTGGACACCGAAGATCCTGGAGCCGTAGGGTTGTGAGTCGGTGTGAATTGCGATTCCCGGATGTCCCGGGTTGGCGCAGGTATAACCGCAGGATGTGCAGATGAGCTCATCGCCGAAAAGGTCGCTTAAAAATTCAATAATGATCGGATGGGCAATCGTTTCAATAGCCGTTGGAGAGTCTGTCCACTGCACGTTCGAGTAGGAACTCTGGTAGGGGCTGTAATCAACGGTCTTCGTTGGAAGTTGGCTCAGTTCTTCTCTGATTTTCTCCAAAGTCTTTGTGTCCAACAAATCGGGTAGCACAACGAAACCATCCAATTCAATGGAGCGTATTTGTTCTTCGCGTGTTAGGCCTTTCCAATCCGTTGTAAAAGGGTGGGCTTCAGTCAGGCTTTCTTTGCTGTTGGTGAAGGAAGTATCCATATCGAATGAACTATCCCCACGGCTTTCATCCGTCAAGATGGGAGATGTTTGTTACGACCAATCAAACGTCCATAGAACGTTTAAGATTTTCCGAAACTAATTTCAAACTGTAGCCATGGTAGTGACACCATGGACCGGACAGGCTGCAGATGGATGTTTCGGAAAAGAAAGACAATTAAAGGAGCCATGTGTTGCCCAGGCTCTTCTGAAGCTGGATACAGATGGAATGGATAGGCTACAGATCGAAATCCAATCAATGGTGTAACCAGCAATACTGCATACCCATTGTAAAGGACGAGTTTACCTTCGTGAAAAAGCTTCTGGCGGATGCTGCGGAATGGGGACTGTTTCATGCGGCACCAAAAACGATTAACCATTTCCAAATAACTGCAGCTTTGCTAATATTCCTCCAACACGGCGAGGAAGTCTTCGAGGCTTTCGGCAATCTGCCTGGAGAATTCCATTAGGTTAATTTTCCGGCTATCAATTGTCTGGACCGTATATTTGAATTCGGACGAAGTCTTCAATTCTTTCAAGTCATACACGGGAGCACGGCCTGTACTTACTGATCCTCGCCCCCTGAATTTGTTAAAGCGATCGCTTGCAATGTTTATCTGGGATGAAACGTTCTCCTGGTTGCTCAGTCTCGATTCTACCCAACTCTCCATTTCCAAGGCTTTTTTGGCCAAAAATGGATTTCGGCCAATGACGTCCATGTTTCCATTTAAAATCTGCCCCAACAATCCCACGTAGACCTGTGGTTTATTATAAATACTCAAAGCACTAAGCCCATTTTCAAAACGAGCCAAATCATCGGGCTCAAAATCCGTTTGTTCCAGAAATGTCAGAACGAAATCAGATCTTTGCATAAAGCCCTCCATAATAGTAATGGAACGTTCTACATCCTGGATTGCCGCTTGTACATCCTCCCTCAACTGCACAATATACACATCAAACTCCGCCTGTGATTTCCGGTCCTCGTTCCAGTTGTTCAGCTGAAGCGCCAGCATGATCCCGATAATGATCAACGCGATTTCACCCACAGCATAGCCGAGGTAGCGGAGGAGTTTACCTTCTTTGAAAAGTGTTTGGCGTAAACTGCGGAAGGGACTCTTCATTCGAATTATTAGTTAACTACAAAAATCGCAAAAAGACGCAAAAGTATGAGATGAGTTCTGTGTAAGGTTTCGTGCATTTTGCGTGTTTCGTAGTTATGAAAGGGTATTGAAAGTTATTCGTATTCCTCCAGGACGGTGAGAAAGGATTCAAGTCGATCAGCCATCGACTCAGAAAACTTCATAATACCCACCGTATTGTGGGTAGAGTTTTCGGCTGCAAAAATGAATTCGGAGGAAGCTTGGAGTGCATCCAAATCATACCTGAGCTTTAGTTCTGGAACGTCGAGCTGGGTCATTGTTCGGTACCTTAGGAATATGGCATTGGATTGATCATCCAGTATTTGGAGATGATCAATGATCCTGAGTCCACCATCTATGGCACTTTCCAGCTCCAAGGCGGCCTGGGATAGTTTTCTATCGCGCTTGATGATCGTCATATCTCCTTCCAACAATTGGCCGAGAAGACCGATTTTAACTTGCGGGATAGCTTGTTTACCTAGATCAGCCAATGTGCGTTCGAAAGCCTCCAATTCATCAGCATTGTAATCCTTTTTTTCAAGAAACTGCACCATCCTCAGCTGTCGATCGATTCGGTTCTCAGAATTACTAACAACTCTATTCGCATTCTCTATCGCCTTTCGAACATCTTCCTTTAGCTGAAGAATATATACTTCAAACTCCGCCTGCGCTTTCCGGTCTTCATTCCAGTTGTTCAGCTGAAGCGCCAGCATGATCCCGATAATGATCAGCGCGATCTCGCCCACGGCATAGCCGAGGTAGCGGAGGAGTTTGCCTTCGTTGAAGAGTGTTTGGCGTATACTGCGGAATGGGGATTGCTTCATCTAGAGAGTTTTTAACTACGAAAGGGCGCAGAAGGACGTGAAACCTCAACAGAAGCAAACGGAGGAAACAGAGAGGATAGGTCTGATCATTCTCAAATAAATCATAAGCTACGGTTTATGGCATGTTTGTGTCCTTAAGGCTCGGTAATCCGAAAGAAATGGTTTTTTAAAATACTCTGTTTTCTCCAGCTCCTCTAGCGTAGCGGGTGGTTTGAAGTCCTATTCGTATTCTTCCAGGATGGTGAGACAAGCCACAGAACAAGGAGCTTAGAGCCACACCGAATCAACTAACTCCGATCACCGATACAATAGAGCGTTTGGTTGGTGCGGATGAACAACTGGCCGTCTGAGGCTGCGATCGAGGAGCGCGAATAGTGCTCGTCTTCGTCGCCCATGGCTATTTCGTTGAGGACCTTTCCGCTCTCGGCATCCACCACCACGACGTCAGAATTGAAATTCATCAGGTAAAGCTTTCCGTCCGCCGCCAGGGGCGACGCTTCAAACTTGATTCTTCCAGGTGTTGCGATGCTCCATTTGACTTTACCACTCTGAGGTTCGACTCGTGATAGCGCATTTCGAACGTCACTCAAAACGAAAAAATCCCCGTCGTAATAGGCCGGCGTCGGAACGTCCGAGCTTATGTCGCGTTCCTCGTTGCTCACCCAGGCGAGGTCATCATCGTTGAGTGTGCCGCGGCCACCCGCC
Source organism: Verrucomicrobiota bacterium (assembly GCA_027622555.1). Taxonomy (NCBI): domain Bacteria; kingdom Pseudomonadati; phylum Verrucomicrobiota; species Verrucomicrobiota bacterium. Next base: position 41,951 of record JAQBYJ010000017.1, on the reverse strand, counting down.
TTGACGGCGTAGATCGGATCGCGTTTGGGCGCGCAGGCCAGGATAACACCGTCACCCGCAACCGGTGAAGGCACCAGGCGCCAATGACCGATTCGCGTGGGATTCCAGGTGCCCCAGCGCCAAAGCTCCTTGCCGTTCGCCGGATCGTGTCCTGAAATATCGTCGCCGCCCGCGACCAGTATTTCTTTGCGTCCATTGAATTCATAAGGAACCGGGCTCGTAAACGCCTCAAGCGACTCGGCCACTGCTTGGCTTGGGCGAAGGGTACGCCAGAGTTTTTCCCCAGTCTTGGGGTTCAAAGCCAGGATGTAGGACTCGTTGACGCGATCAGGTTCACCATTTCCACGCGTCGGGACATTGCGTTGAAGGATTTGCAGAATAAGTTTGCCGTCAAAGAGGAGGGGGCTGGTGCTCGGAGTCCAGCCGTAGGCCAGTCTTCCGAAATCCTTCTCGATATTGCGATTCCAAAGTTCGTTGCCCTTGAAGTCGTATGCGAAGATCGATCCGGTGCCGTAGAAGAAAACCACAACCTCACCGTCTGTCGCGGGCGAGTTGGAAGCGAAATCACTCTTTTCGTCACGGCGATGTCCTTTTCCAATCTGATGTTCCCACAGCAACTTTCCGGTATTTCGGTCGTAGCACAATGCGTGCAGAGTGTCCGTATCCGGGTTGGCCGTTGAAATAAACACGTGATTGTCCCAAACAATCGGAGACGCCGCGCTGGGACCTGGTAGATCCGTGCTCCAGGTAACGTTCTCAGTTTTCGACCAGTTGGTCGGGAGACTTCCGGCATCCGTTGAGCCATTGAAGTTGGGACCGCGCCATTGACCCCAATTTGCAGCGTTTGCGTAAAGGGAACTGGCTAGCAGCAGTAATAAACAAGGATAGCGTTTCATGGTATGTGTCTTAATGGGTTGTTTTATTCTCACTATCGCTCGTTGAAGTGCCTTCATTGGGCTCGATCATGTCACTTCGTTCGGTACATTCCTCGGTAGTGATTTGGGGATTAAGAACACCATCTCAATAGAAGGCAACGAAGTCTTAAAGCTATTCATAACCCTTTGTTGGTTTTTGTGCTTTGCTCATAGATGTGTCACTTTGTTCGGTACCTTCGTACCGCTCTAGCGAGCGGGTGGTTTAAACCTATTATTATTGCTCTCTCCAAAACTCATTCTCAGAGGACGAGTACTGCCATTCATTCCCTTAACGACCATAGGTGCTCTTTTGATCTGACCAGCAAGGCGTTTCCTGCGATAGCCGGGGTACAGCGGATGCTTTCACCGAGCTGATTACTGGTCACCACATCTAGGTCGTCCCCAGGACGCACCACGGTGATGGTTCCTCGTTCACTGGTTAGGTAGACGTAGCCATTGGCTGCGATGGGTGATCCGACGTATTGACCATCAACCCCCACACGTTTACGGTCGAGAATACGTTCGCCCGTCTTGGCGTGGAAAACTGAGAGGCGTCCTCCATCTGCAACAATATAAACATGCCCGCGGTACTAGAGGGGAGAAGGCATCTCATTGAGGCCTTTGGAGGTTTCCCATACGACATGGGTATCGCTAGCATTGCCTTGACCACCCGGCCGAATGGCAACCAAGCGATCCCTGTTATTTCGGCTGAGGTCAACGGCCATCGAATCAGCCCACTCCTCCTCGGTTACGATTCCATTCTTATCCGCGTCACCATATTTTAAAAGCGAACTTACTTTCATACTGCTGCCAGACCTCCTTGCCATCGAAGTCATAGGCGATGACGCCGAAGGAGTTGAAGTAAATATACACGCGTTCGCCATCGGTACAGGGAGTTGATGAGGCCGGAGAGCTGAATTCATGGGTCTTCTCGAATTCTTCCGGCACGACAGCTTGTCGCCACAGCTCATGTCCGGTGCTGGCATCATAGGCGACGGTAAGGAGTTTTTCATCATCGACACCGGTTATAAAGATGCGATCACCCCAGACAATGGGCGAAGAAACACCGGCGGGTGCCGACGACTTCCAGCGCACGTTTTTGTCAGCTCCAAATTCGATGGGAGGCTTTGCTGACTCCACGACACCCGAACCATTGGGCCCTTGAAATTGCGACCAGTTTTCCGCTAATAAACTGAAGGGCAGAAGACAGAGAATGATAAGGGAATGGAAGGAGAGGTAATTCTTCATATACTTTGGGGAACAAGGAATGGGTTGAGTATATTAAGTTAAATATTAAATGAAGCAGTGGTGTTCAAAGGCTATCTTTGGAGACGCGTTCATTCTATTCATGCGCTGTTTCGGTGCAAAAAGTTCCAATAAAATTATAGGTTTTGAAAATACTCCGTATTCTCCCTCCCACTAGCGACTCCACTGTCCATCTAGTGAGTTGGCATCGCATGGCTCGAAACGATTTTCCTAACTCTTAGGCAGAGGGGAGTTTCACCCGGTTGTCTGGTGTATCCTAAATATCAGGATTAAAGTTTCCAGGGATCTACCAATGAAGTGCCAGTGTTTTTGAAGTCCTTTGTATTTCGCGTGGCGAGTTTGAGAGAATGTTCCAGAGCAGTCGCAGCGATGAGGGCATCTTCAATATGTAAGACTCTTCCTTTCGTAGATGCAGATGCTCGAAGATCGGCTGCCCGGTTCGCAATGTGTGAAGTTACATCCAGGATACTTTGTGGATAACGCTCTTGGATGGAATCAATCCAGTTCAGCAATTTTTTCTGCTTCGATTTGGTCTTAACTAGTTTGGCTCCAAAAGTTAGTTCATGAAGCGTTATAACGGAAATATAGGAAACCTCAATGTTTCGGCAATAGTCTTCAACCGAAGCCTCGGGAACAGGCCGCGCGAGTTCGGAAAGCACATTCGTGTCGAGGAGTACACTCATCCTCAGCCTTGGTTAAATGGGAGCGGTCTGGAATCGCTTTCCCCTCGTTCAGGCAGAGTTAGTTCCACACCGGGAGAGTTTTGCGCGAGCCAAGAGCCAAGCGATTCGGAAGTTTGATGTAATCGATCCCATTCTTCCCTGGACACAACGACACATTGATTCCTGGTCCCAATGATTTGTGGCCCTTGGGTTCTCGCCCTATGCAGCACCTCTGACAGTTGGCCTTTTGCTTCACTTACCATCCAAACCGGAGACTTTCGTTGTTTATATTTCATAATAAATAAGTAGTCCATTATGGACTATTAAATAAGTTTCTGTCAAGAAGTGTGTCTATGCCGAAATATCCAAGGATGTTTTTAAAAGGCGGTGAGCATCTTGTCTTTTTAATGTCCGCTCAGGTTGATAAGTTAATCCTTTAATCCGGGGGGTACAGCGTCCTCGCTGTGCCGTGTTTTTCTGAGAATTCCTGGCGGCAAAGCGGGGACGCTGTAGCCTTTTGGAGTTTCCTAAAATGGAAATAGCCAAATCAATTCCTCCGGATTCACGTAAAAACATTCAGACTCTAACGCCAAGGCAAGCTTCCAAGATCGACGTTGCCCCCTGATAGAATGACACCCACGCGGTGGCCCGGTATTTCGTTTCGTTTTTCAAGAAGAGCAGCCACAGGTACGGCGGAGGAGGGTTCAATGATGATCTTCATGCGTTCCCAGACCAGGCGCATGGCCTCGATGATGGATTCTTCTGAAACAGTCACAATCCCTGCGCAGCGCTCTTTCAGGATAGGGAAGGTCAGTTCGCCCAGACTAGTCAGGAGACCATCTCCGATCGTTTTTGGATTGAGCGATGGCTGGATCGAGCCCGTTTCGAGAGAGCGAAACGCGTCGTCCGCATTGAGAGGTTCTGCGCCGAACACTTTCACGGCTGGTCGAGATTCGCTGACGGCGATCGACGTGCCGCTTAGAAGTCCACCGCCGCCGACCGGGGCCATCACGATCTCCAGGTCGTCGACTTCTTCGAGAAGCTCGAGTGCTGCGGTTCCCTGACCCGCGATAATCCGAGCATCATTGTAAGGATGGATCAGTAAGCGTCCCTCACTTTCGATGATTCGCGCCAGTGTGCCCTCCCTGGCTTCCAGGGTAGGTTCGCAAAAGGTAATGGTCGCGCCGTAACCTGCAACCGCAGCCTTTTTGATGGCTGGGGCATTTGATGGCATGACAATGTGCGCGGTCGATCCGGCGAGCTTTGCAGCAAGTGCTAACGCCGCTGCATGGTTACCTGAAGAATGCGTTGCAACTCCCCGTTTGAGTTCGGTCTCGTTAAGGCTCATTATGGCGTTGCAAGCTCCACGGAATTTGAAGGCTCCCACTTTTTGAAAATTTTCACACTTGAAGCTGAGCTCCGCGTCGAGAATGCGATCGAGTGTCGTGCAACTAAGAACAGGAGTCCGATGAGCATAGGGTGCGATTCGGTTGGCTGCTGCTCGGATGTCTTCAAGCTTGGTACAGAGTTTGTTCATTGGTTGAAGTTAGACTTCTACGAGGAAGTTTCGCTATTTAAAAAGGTTGGGTGAGGGATTGAGGAACTTAGGTGCTGAGGTGCTGAGGTGCTGGTTGTGATTTCAAAGTTTAGCAAAAAAGCGGATTAGGTTTTCGACGTGCTCCTGGATGGGGACGCCCAGGTGTTCGCAACCGAGGTCGATGGTAAGGCGATCGACTTTGGCGGCGAAGGACTTGTCCTTGATTTTCTTGCGGATCGATTTCGATTTCATCTGATCGTAGGGCACGGGGTTCATTTTCTGGTAAGCGTAGAAAATGCCGCAGATTTCATCGCAGGCGAGCAGGCCGGCAGCGAGCTTTGTTTGGGGTAGAGTGCTGTACCCATTGTATCCGTACGCGTGGGCTTCGACTGCGTGGATAAGGTCTTCCGGATAACCCCATTCGGTAAACCAGCGGAGTGATTCCGCCGGATGGGTTTCGGGGTGTTTTTGAAAATCGATGTCGTGCAGGAAACCGGTTATCCACCACAAGTGCGCATCTTCACCGAGAAGCTGGGCATACCCGTCCATGGCTGTAGCAACCATGAACGCATGGTGTCGTTGGTATTCGTCCTGAACATGTTCGTTGAGAAGAATGTTCGCTTCATCTACAGTTGGAAGGGTCATAGTCATTTAATCAACTTTCATGAAGACAGCTTTGGGGGTCATGGTCGAATCTGATTTTTTGGTTCTTCCTCTTGCGAATGTCGTCTTCCAGACTTGAGTGCGGCAAGGTCTTCCTTCCTAATTACAAGATATTGAAATGAAAAACGATTCATCGGTTCCTCCAAATGACGCACAGCGCCAAGCACATCCTTCCTTTGCTGAGGCGTTACGCTTTTGGCTGAAGCTTGGGTTTATAAGTTTCGGCGGTCCTACTGGACAGATCGCAATTATGCATACGGAACTGGTGGAGAAAAAGCGATGGATCAGCGAAGAGCGCTTTCTTCATGCCCTAAACTATTGTATGCTCCTGCCGGGTCCGGAAGCCCAACAATTGGCGACTTATGCTGGATGGCTGCTTCACCGCACCTGGGGTGGCATTGTTGCCGGTGCATTGTTCGTCCTGCCATCGGCATTTATCCTGTGGCTGCTCAGTTTTGTGTATATGGCTTATGGTAATCTTGAGTGGGTTTCCGCCGTTTTCGACGGACTCAAACCTGCCGTACTCGCTATCGTGCTAGCTGCAGGAATTCGTATTGGCAAACGGGCACTTAAGAACGAGATCATGTGGGCTCTTGCCTCTTTGGCATTTGTGGCGATCTTCTTTTTCGGACTACCTTTTCCGCTGATCATAGTTTTTGCAGCCCTTCTTGGACTGGCTGGCGATCATTTGGCACCAGGCAAGTTTCGCGTGCTGAAGGAACATAATGGGAATACCTCTAAAGGTAGGAGTGTCAGCGAAGAAACCTTATCTCAAGGAACTGTTTCTTTGAAAGGATCTCTCCAGGTGTGTGCTGTTTGGATATCGCTCTGGTGGGCTCCTATTTTACTGGTTGGTGCGCTCCTGGGATGGAGTCATGTGCTTTTCCAGCAGGGAGTTTTTTTCAGCAAGGCTGCGATGGTAACCTTTGGGGGCGCATACGCGGTACTTCCCTATGTTTCACAACAGGCAGTGGAGAACTTTCAATGGATGGAGGCGGGACAGATGCTTGATGGGTTGGCATTGGCTGAAACGACGCCCGGTCCACTGATCATAGTTCTGCAATTCGTTGGTTTCGTCGGAGCCTGGAAACTTTCGGTTCCTTTCACACCTCTCCTTGGAGCTACTCTTGGTGCGGCCATTACGACCTGGGCCACCTTCCTGCCTTGTTTCCTCTGGATATTTCTTGGCGCTCCCTTCATCGAACGCTTGCGTGGCAACACACGTCTGACTGCTGCGCTTTCCGCCATCACGGCAGCAGTAGTAGGTGTTGTGCTCAATCTGGCAGTTTGGTTTGGTTTGCACGTACTGGTTCCAAGCGGCGGCCCGGTTTATTGGGTAGGCATAGCAATTGTAGGCATAGCATTTGTGGGTATGTACCGGTGGAATTGGGACATAATTCCTGTTGTAGCAGGAGCAGCTGTTTTCGGACTTCTGCGTTGGGCAGTTTTTCTCTAATGTTTCTACATCCCTGCCATGGTCATCAGGAAATTTTCCTTCGACCCCACGATTTCCCAATTCGGAAAACAAAAGTTTCTATAATTCTTTGATCTTCAAATTGCGAAACCACACCGAGTGACCGTGATCCTGCAGGCCGATGTGGCCTTTTCCTAAAGTGGCAAAGTCCTTCCACTTACTGAACTTGGCGTTGGCGACTTGTTCGTCCCACTTGGGGCTGTGCATTTCATATTCTGCCGTTTTAATGCCGTTAAGCCAATATTCGACATGATTGCCCTTAACCAGAATCCGACCTTCGTTCCATTCACCTATCGGTTTGGTTACGTCACTTGTCGCGGCTTCAATTCCATAATTGGATGCAGAGTGCTCCTTTGGGCCGACTGGCTCTCCCTTACCTGACCGAAAACCTAAATTGTCCAGAACCTGGTACTCTGGGCCTGTTAGATACGGTTCTTTCGGACCTTCTCCAATATGGAACATCACTCCTGAGTTCGTTCCCGCTTCCGCCTTCCAGTCGAAACGCAGATCGAAATCATCATAAACGCCCACGGTGATTATATTTGCATGAGGTGTATTTTTTGTTCTGTTGATCAGGCTTAGCACACCGTCTTCCACAACCCAGGCTCCCTCAAGATTGGCTCCATTGTAACCTCGCCACCCATCAAGGGATTTCCCGTCGAACAGCGAAACCCAGCCGTCGGTGGATTCCTTTGAAGCTGCTGATGCATTGTCAGTGTTGGAACAGCCGCTCACGAATAAAAGTGCGGTGATCAAAATGAAGATAGGGAATTTTTGCATAATGGTTGGGGAAATAATTTCAGTTTCATCAAATCTAGGTACTTTCGCTCGAGAGAAGCAATTGGAATGTAGTGGTTTGCTCATAAAGCTTTTCCTCACCCTTGCTATTAACGCGCATTCCTGAATATTCTGTTGGCTCTAATCATTGCCCGATTTGTATTCACCTTATCGGCCCACTTATAGATTTGATAGTATGAATGTAGCGCTTGTAATTATCATCGTTTATATGGCAGTTGTAACCGTCATTGGGGCACTCCTGGCGCGTAAGAGTACTTCCTCAAAAGATTGGGCGGTAGCTGGTGGAGGTATGGGGATAGTTATGATTGCCGTGGGAATTGCCGGAACGCGTATTGGAGGTGCAGGTACCTATGGAGTAGCCGGTAACGTTATAAGTGGCGGTGTTTGGAATATGTGGTGGTACGGCATCAATACGTTTTTGGCGATGGCGCTTGTGGGGTTCTTTTTCGCAAAACCCTATCGCCGCACACGACTTCAAACCGTCGGCGAAATCTTTACCCTGCGTTTTGGAACACGTCGTTGCCAGGTGATGACCAGTCTATGCGTTCAGATTGAGTATTTCATCGTTAACATCATTGAAGCGTATGTAATAGCGGTGGTGTTGCGCGGAATCGTTGGACTTCCCATGGAATACGGCGTGTTCATTGCCGCGTTCGTTTTGGTGACTTACATCGCGATGGGCGGACTTTGGGGCGCTGCTGTAACCAACATGATCCATTGCCTGGTAATACTGGCCGGCCTGGGGTTAATCGGCGTGATGGGCATTAATCAGATGGGTGGCTGGTTGGAGGTGAAAAGCTCGATCGATGGATTTGTTAATACGTCTGAAAAAGATTTAAGTCATTTTTGGAATTTTACTGGAATGGGCTGGGGTGCGGTGTTGGGCATGTTCTTTTCAGCGGCAGTACACACACCCGCAGCGTCTGTTTACACCAACTATTCAACCGCAGCCAAAAGCGAAAAAAACCTGGTTCCAAGCTTTTTGCTGGCAGGAATCATCGGTGGACTCATGCCCATCCTTGCCGGTTTGATAGGATTGTTGACAGTGGCGAAGTATGGATTGCAACCCGGTACGAGCGGCTACACGAATCTGACCAAATTGGCGACGGACATCAGTCCCTTGATTGGAGGCATCGCTCTGGCCGCGGTGTTGGCTGCGGTGATTTCTTCCGGTGGGCCGATATTGTTATCGAGTTCCACGATGTTTGTTAGGGATTGGCTACCGTTTACCAAAGACTGGTCTCCCGATAGAAAATTAAAAGCTTATCGAATAACGACAGCTGTCTACGGAGTAATCGCTGCGATTTGTGCTTTGCTGGTCTCCAAAATGGAATCCGTTTCGATTCTTGATATGTTGTTATTCGGATTCGCTATGGTTGTTCCTCCAGCGCTGGCGGTGGGTTATTTGATCTACTGGAAACGCACCACAGAAAAAGGTGCCTTGTGGGGGATGATAACTGGATTGGCCGCAGGTTTGTTGTGGTTCGTGGCGATTAAGGTAGCCGTCGCAAGCGGACTGGAATTGACCGAATCATCGAGTGCCTTGGCTCGATTGGCGTACCACTGTTTTGCGATTAATGGAAAAGGCATCGATCCTTCCTACATAACCACCTTTGTGCCATTATTTGTAATCCCAATGGTTTCTTTCCTGTCCAAAGAAACGCCCGAAGGCAAAGAGGAATTCTACTCAATAGTATCAGGAGAAAAGAAGATGGACGTAGAATTGAATTAGTTTTTTGGGTAGAATCTTCTCAATTGATATCCGGTGCCTCAATGACACCTGCTTTTTGTAAGGCATCTATCTTCTCAACAGTATAGCCAAGATATTCGCTGAGCACTTCACGGGTGTGCTCACCGATCCGGTACGGGGCACCTGAAGGAGGATGAGTAGGTTTACCATCGATGTGAAACGGTGATGCCGTGACTCGGACTCGACCTCTTCCAGGATGATCGACCTCCGGGAATGCTTCACGGAAATGGAGTTGTGGATTCTCAATGGTTTCTTCTGGTGTGCGCATAGGTGCGGCCGGTATGCCGGCTGAGGAGAGAGCTGTCAGTGCTTCATCGACGCTTGAGTAGCTATTCAGGCCTTCCCTTAACAAAGCTAATAACTCAGTCCAGTGGACCCGCCGCAACATGGGTGTCTCAAATCGAGGATCTTCGGCTAACTCAGGTTTGCCTATAAGTTCAATAATTCGCGTCCACAAATGTGGGGCACCTGCTGACTGCATAGCCATGTGATGATCGCCGATCTGGTGAACGACCATGCCAACTCGCGGTTGGCGTTGAACAGGTGCTCCATTCAAAATCGCTCCGAAAGTGATGTCATCGCTCGCAATGAGGCATTCCAGCATGGAGACGTCGATCGTCGCGCCTTGCCCAGTACGGGCGTGGCGCAATAGTGCTGCGCTGATTGCACCGAAAGCGTGGGTCGCAGCGAGAACGTCCGCAGCTTGCAAATATTGTGAGCGCGGTTCGGATGAACCATTGCGGTCGAGGTCCATCATGCCAGAGACAGCATTGATGAGGTGCGCGTAAGCCTTCATAGAACTGGATGGGCCGGTCTGACCGAATCCTGAAATAGAACAATAGACCAGGTCCGGTTTCTCTGCGCGCAAGGTTGCGGCATCAAAACCGTAGCGTTTCATAATGCCAGGGGAGAAGTTTTCCACGAGAACGTCTGCTTTGCGAACGAGATCAAGAACGAGTTCACGCGCCTCGGGATGTGCGAGGTCAATGGCTATACCTTGTTTTCCGGTATTGATACGCACGAAGTAGCTGCTCTGGTCAGCTCGACCTTCTTCCAGTTGACTCACGGTGTAGCGAATTTCGTCTCCTTCACCGGGACGCTCGATCTTGATTACATGTGCGCCGAGGTCCGCCAGCAGACGTGTACAGTAGGGACCTGCCAGTACGCGCGTGAAATCTATGACGGTGTAGCCGTCCAGCATTTTTTCAGTCTTAGAAGATGAAGTACTTTCAGTCATGGTAACAAATAATAGAACAGGTCATCTTTAGGTTGATAATCTTTTAGGCAAGCCAAGCTTGGATCTAATCAAGTAAGTTTATCGAAATTCGTCGCTAAAGAGAGTAGGGATAACGGTAATTAATCCTGTGAAGAGTTACACTCTTTCAACTTCTTCAATATAAAAAGTTTTATCAGAATCCTACCCAATGAATTACAATCGCAGAAAATTTCTTAGACAAAGTTTGATGGGCGCGAGTGCGCTTCTGGCAGGGCCATTTGCTCTAAATGCAGACATCAAGTCTGGCATCAAAATAACCAAGGTGAGTCATTATAGGGATCCGACTTACTTGAAGCCGACTTTCGCCCAGGCAAGAGACATCGTGGTGATTGAAACCAACGCTGGGATAAGTGGAATCGGCGAAGGTGGATCTAAGGAAATGATCCAGAACTGTGCGGAGATGTTGGTTGGTGAAGATCCATTTCGGATCGAGCATCTTTGGCAGAAAGTGTATCGCCAATATTTTTATCCGTCGGGTAGGGAGCGACTTCACGCCATGGGTGGTTTGGATATGGCGTTGTGGGATATAAAAGGAAAATATTTCAAGACGCCAATTTATGAACTTTTGGGAGGATTGACTCGAGATTTCCTGCCCTGTTATTCCACGGGATTCCCTGATCAAGGATCGGTCAAAGAGACAGCGAGGGCGTGTATCGAAGCCGGGTTTTACGCATATCGGGTCGGCACAGTTTCGGAAGGTCCGGTTTTCGATTCTCACAAATTCATGGATGAGAACTTTCGTTTTTACTCGGAGGTCCGTGAAGGGGTTGGCGAAAAAGGCCAGTGGGCTACTGATTTTCATACCCGCTTCGATACAGCTGAAGCTGTTACTCTGGCTAGAATGATAGAACCGCTAAAACCGCTGTTTGTTGAAGATTTGGTGCGGTCGGAAAATGCCGGTGTTTATCGTGCGCTCAGAGATCGGATCAATGTACCCATTGCGGTCGGCGAGCAATTTGGAGACCGATGGGATATCAACGAATTGATTGAGGAAAATTTAATTGATCACTCCAGAGTCACTCTTCCGAACGTTGGCGGAATTACCGAGCTTAAGAAAATAGCCGCACTGTGCGAAACACATTACGTCGGGATGATTCCCCATTTTACGGGTCCGATTTCCACCGCTGCCTTGGTTCATGTGCTAGCTTCGTCATCCGGTTTTGTTATGACCGAAATCACTAACGATCGCCCTACCAAAACAAGTTATCTCAACGACGATTATCTTAGTTTTAAGAACGGGAAACTCTACCCGAATGAAAGACCTGGGTTAGGTGTGGAATTTGATCCCAAGCATATTGAGTTGGTAAATGTAATTACCAAACCATCCGCTTACGATCATCCCGTATTTCAACGAGGAGATGGATCAATTACGAATTGGTAGGCATTAACGTCGGAACCGAGGAGCCGATTCATCGGTTTCCTCCAGCGACTTATTAGCGCTAAATACCTCAAAGGTTTGACCTGCCCATTCTAAAGGCCAAAAAATTTCAACCGATTCTGTATTTGTATTTTCTTTTGGTCCCCGAATGAGTAGATCTAATGCATGAGTTTCTAAGTTCTCAGAAATCATGTAATGATCCTTTTCATTCTCTTTGAAAGTGACAAACCCAATTCCAGCAATTTCAGCTCCGTGAAGTTCAGCGATGTCGCTTTCTAGAATTCTATCAGCTATTTGATCTAATTCTATCCCCATTCGAATATCTGCAAGAAAATCTGATTCAGAATAATCTGTATAATCAGAATCGGTTTCTTTTTCAATTCCACACGAAAACAATAGTACCAATAATGGTATTAAGACTAGGAGGGCTTTCATTTCATTCTGCTAACTATACTGCCGCGCATCAAGAATTGCGTTTTTTGGACCATTGTTAGTATCGATACGTGGTGCTATTCCTGTGTTTCGGCGAAACTACCTCTTCAAAACATGATGCACGGCAGTATAAAATGTTAACTTCGACCGGCGTCTTTTGATTTACGTCGAAATCAAATGTTTGCCAGGCGACGATTGGTATCTCCAAACCGAGGAACATTGACTCCCATTCGATCCATGAGAGACAGGTACAAACTACAGGCTCTTCGGTTGTCTGCGTCTTCTTCTTTGAAGTCCAGAACTTGTCCAGGTTGAAGTGACCCGCCGCCTTTTCCTGCGAGGAGGATGGGCATATGATCTGCCTGGTGCAGGTCTCCATCAAAGAAATTTGAGCAGAACATCAGCATGGAATTGTCCAGCAAGGATTGGCCACCTTCGTCGATGTCCTTCATGCGACCAAGCAGGTATGCAAATTGTTCAGTGTGAAATTGATTGGTTTTCAAATACATGGCCTCGAGTTCTGGATCGCGTCCGTTGTGAGTCAGGTCCAGGTGAAGGCTACCTTTGACGTGCTCGAGGAAACCGAAATTCATTTGTGAAAGATCGTTGTTGAGCATGCAGGTTGCGATGCGCGTCTTGTTCATTTGAAAGGCCAATACGATCAGGTCCATCATGAGCCTCATATGATTCGGGATGTGCTGAGGAAGCGTTTCCGATGGCCGGGTCAAGTTAGGTTCAGTGATGGAAGGGTGCCAACCCTCAAGTTGATGATCTTTCGCTGCGAAGTTTATGCGTGTCTCGATGTCTCGAATGGAGTCGAGATAGTCCGTCAGTTTATGCCTGTCGCTGTAGGCAACCTGGCTTTTCAAATAACTGGCATCTTCTAAAACTTCATCCAGGATACTCTGGTCCAAACCACGATCGCTGCCGTTGCCGACCAGTAAGTCAAATACCCGGGATGGATAAATTTCCTTCATGGCAGGCTTTGTGTCAGTACTCCAGGAAATGTTGGAACCGTAGAGCATGGATAGTCCGTCTTCGAGACGGAGCTCAGTAGGTTCGATTCCGAGAATCAAGCTGGGGATGGGTGATTGGTGACCAATTTCCTTTGCCATTAATTGATCCATCGTTTGACCAACACGTATTTCGCTTTGATCCTTACTAACCCAGGCACCTGAAAGAAGATTTGGTGTGCGACCCAAATGCGCGCTGTCATGTTCAACCGCCTTTTGGTTAAAAAGACCGCGGATGAATGAAAAATGTTCGGTAAATGGTTCCATCGGCTTTAACCCGGGACCGATTTCCATTTTTGATTCGTTCTTGTTTGCCCACCAATGTGCGGGCTCAACTCCATTGGAGAAAAATAAGCAGCCGAATCGGACAGGGGCTTTATTTGCTAATCCACCCGATATTCGTTTTCCTGTTTCCAGAGCATAAGTGGGAACAGATTCCAACCAGGGTAGCGCTAAAGTCATTCCTGCTCCTCGCAAAAATGTGCGTCGTGAAAAGCGTTTGGATTTCAGGAACTGAGGCATGATTAAATTTCGGTGTCTTCCTCTTTAGAGGACGTTTTCTTCTCAATAGCGGCAGATTCGTTTCTTTGACTTCTTTGGTGACGGAATTGGGTACTTGTCACAATTTGTGTAATCAGGTTTGAAAACCGGTTATCAGCTTCGAGGCTATTCATCATTTTGTCGATCAATATCCGGTCCGCCAATATTTCGCTTCGACCCAGAGCATAGCCAAGCAACTTCCTGCAGAGGTTTCGGCGAACAGTTGCTTTCTCCTGTTCAAAATAGTGATACAGATCATCCAGTCCGCTTATCAAAGTTCCGTCGTTGAGGATCCCCATGGTATCGATGTTTCCACCATCCCTGTAAGTATCACGCCATTGACCAATAGGATTGAAATTTTCCAAAGCGAAACCCAAGGGATCTATCCGAGTATGGCAATTGACACAGGAAGATTCCCGTCTGTGGGCCTCCAGGCGTTCTCGAACCGTTTTCCCGTCTGGCAAAACGTCCTCATTCGGAATAGAACCAGCATCAGCGGGAGGAGGGGGAGTTGGAGTTCCTAATACTCGGCGGAGAATCCAATCTCCACGTTTGACCGCACTGGTTCGAAGGGGAGCTGACGTTACTGTTAAAACTGCACCTAAATTAAGCAATCCGCCTCGATTGAACTTTCGGGTTCCGTCGACACGCACCAGTGTATCGGATTGAGAATCAACCGAGTCCCACGGTATTCCGTAATGTTGTGCGAGTTCCGGATTTAGAAAAGTGTAGTCAGCGTAGACTATTTCATCGACTGGTCGGTCTTGCGTTACGACGTATTCGAAAAATGAGATCGCCTCATGGTACATGGCAGCTTTCAGCTCGTCGGTGAAATAATTGAAAAGTTCTGTATCGATTCCGTTATAACCATCAAAGCGATAAAACCCAAACCACTGTCCGAAGAATTCTGTCACAAATCTTCGCGACTTTGGATCTCTCAACATGCGCTTGGTTTGTTCAGCCAAAATCTCAGGATCACTCAGTTCACCAGATGCGGCCAATTTTAGTAGTTCTTCGTCTGGTTTGGAAGACCAAAGGAAATAGCTAAGCCGACTCGCCAGTTCCCAATTGGAAAGAGGAACCATAGCGTGGCTCTTAATCGGACTTTCGATGCGGTAAAGAAACTCGGGTGCAACAAGAATTCGTGTTATCAAAGTCCGGATAGCCTCCTGGTGGCTCTGTTCCTTGACTTGTATAAGCTCCGAGTAAAACGAAGTGAGACGATCCTTGTCCTGCTTCCTTAGCGGCCTCCGCCATGCCTGCTCGGCAAACAGCAGTACGTCGTTGATTTGCCCTGCCTGAGCTTGCTGAAGTTCGGTTTGTTTTTGATTAAAATCTTGGAATACATTTTCGACGTGTTCATGGGGAATGGAAGGAAGCTCATTGATCCAACCTTGATCAAGATCGGCGAGTGATTTGACAGGGCTTTTCAAATCGTACTTTTCGTTAGCGAACCTAAAAATGGTGTCATGATAATCGAACGAAGTGAGGAGGTCCGCCCAAGCTTCATCGAGCTTTCTTGCGCTTGCTGAATCGAGGATAATATTCGTTAGAAACGAATCTTGCCTTTGGTACTTAATGGCCGTGTGAAAATAGTTTCTCTCAGGTTTATTGTAAGTGTTATCAAAAGGTTCCGGAATGTGATCCCGATCTGATGGAGTAGGTTCGAGATGAGAAACCTGCGGCAGGTTTTGAGCAAAGGCCAGAATACCGGTTCTAAGTTCCTCTATCTGGGGGCTATTTGGATCTGCTAATAGCGCGGATGCTGAACCAGTTGAAGCGATAGTCTCATTTGCATTATATCCGTCTGTGATTTCACAACGAACCAGGACGTCATCGCCGTTTTCAGTATCCAAAATTGCTTCCACTTGAAATTCCGCCCGTGACCTTTCTTTAGGTAATTGTACCTGAATTATTAGCTTGGTTGCATCGTCAGTTACGAAGTCATTGTCGTCTATCTTGGCTCTGTTCACACCTATCCCGAATTGGATTAATTCAGCGGTTTCCTGTGAAACAAGTTCTCGCAGCGGTACCAGTGTTGGAGTGGTGCTTCCAGTTTCAAGGATTCTAATGGTCGGTTGTTTCCAGTGGACTGCTGGCTTTGAACTATCTTTACCGCCTGCTACTTTTGCCAGAATCTCAAACTCGGTGTAAATGGCAGTCGGGTGTCGGTTCATGCGAACCCGAAACTGGTGTGACTGGTTTGCCTCGAAAGCTTCGTCGCTCAAAACGGCATACTCTTCATCATCTATGGTACTCGCTGCCAAGGTTTTCTGCCATTCAAAGAGGTCCTCATACAAGTTAGAACAGGCATTGCGAACCGTGAATTCTGAAGGAGTCAGACTTTCAATTGGAATAGGGAGGTCATTCCATTTGTCGATTATTTCGCTGGTAGGAAAACTTGGGTGTGCCTGTGTAAGAACCTTCCAGATGTGTTCTGTAAACTTGGGGGAAATGGATTCTTCCTTTGCCAACTCGGTCAGTGTAATAGAAGGCCGGCCAAGCGAATGACGATGCTGGTAATACCAGGCCGCGTAGAAAGCTTTGGCGTATTGGTCCAATCCAAATTCATTCGCTCCTTCTCCGGCTCCTGTACGGAAACCATTTTCTCGATAAATAGTTTTGATGCGATTTATCGCCGAAAGCTCCTGTCCTGTGTCCCCGGGATCAGTATAAAAATCTAAGGCACCCGCACCGATTAGCGCATGCGACGCTACCGTCTTTGCTGCATCAAGGTAACGTTCAAGCGTCGAATCCTGGATAAACTGGACTTCTCCCACATTTGAGAATCCTTCTCCACCTACAGCTTCATCCATAAAGGATTTTTCAAAATCAAATTCGAGCCCTGTCAGATCCTTGATTGTGTAGGCGTACTCTGCACTGGTGAGTCGTCGCAAAACTATTTCTCCAGGGTCACCGGCATTCTTTTGAACGGTGTCCTCAATCTCCTTGCGAATGAACGACGCCAATTGCTGTCGTTGCGTGTCGCTTGGTTGGTCCTCATTATCTGGCGGCATCTCTACCATCTCCAGCATCTCAGCCGCCAGTTCCCAGCTCTTAAAATCACCGGGAATGTCCAGGTCCCTGGTCAGTGTCTCGAAATTGATATCTCCCTTGGTTTTTTTGTCGTTATGACAATCAAAGCAAAATTGTTTAACAATAGGAATTGCCGTGTCGATCTTGAGCTCAGCGCTCCAACTTGTATGAGGCACAATAAACGTGACTATCAGAAAAAGACCGCAAGGCAAAGCGGACTTGTATCGGGAGGCTTTAATAGCTCCAGGGGAATTGTGAACTAAATTTCGAACCATAAGCTTGGGCGTAGCTGATAGAGAGGGTTCAGGAGTTAACACTATAAAACACGTCTATTCTGTCAACAGGGTATCTGGCCTAATATATTTATCATTTAGTACCCGATGTTTAGGTACTAAAGATCTTGTTTTCTAAATTTTAGTAACCCCTCATGGATGGGAGTGAATCCACGAATCGTGCATTCGTACGCTTCAGTTCGGACACCAATAATTTATGCTGTTTTTTCACTGTATCGCGGTATTCGGGAAGTAGGGCGAGGTTGGTCAGTTCGTCGGGATCGTTGTCGATATGATAGAGTTCCGGAATCTCGTTCTCCACAAAGGTTTGAATGAATTTGTAACGGTCCTGAATGACAAAGCCATACCACGGAACATTGTTTCCTGTATAAGGTAAAGGTTTGGGAATGATGCCCGAATCGGGCCGGAACGCTTCCAGGGTAAAGGTCAAAAATACAGGTCTTTCCCAGGCTTGGCCCGGATTGCGAAGCAAAGATGTCATGTCTCTTCCATCCATTTTCCATGGCAAATCGAGACCGGCAAATTTGAAAAAAGTAGGAACCAGATCAATGCTGCCCACGGGAGAGCTACAAACTTGATTATCAGGAAGGGTTCCAGGCATCGAAACAATGAAGGGTACTTTTATATTGGCAGAGTAGGGAGCCCGCTTGTGTCGGAAGCCATGTTGTCCCCACGCAAATCCCTGGTCGGCGGTAAAGACGACCAAAGTGTTGTCATATTGTCCTGAGGCTTTTAGGGCTTCAATGAGTCGACCCACCCCCTCATCCACGGATATTGCCGCCTGGTGGTATTGCCTGGTGGCGTCATAAAGGGTCCCGCCGAATTTTCCATTGTCATAGGATCGGGCCGTGCCCTTTTCATCCGCCTTCCAGACGCCGTACTGGCCTGAATACTCGGGCTTCCCGGCGCGGGGAGGATAAATATCTGCCGGTGTTGGTATTTCTACTCCCGGATATTCTTCCAAGTGCCTGTCTGCTGGGGTAAAGGGTCCGTGAATACCGGTATAGCACAACCACAAATACCATGGTTTTTCCGTGTCGCGATTTTGTCCGTGGATGAATTCTACAGCTCGGTTGGTGTAATTGTCAGTGGCGTAGGCTTCTACGGTGCCAATCGGTTTGCCATTTAGAATTATTTTTTGATCTACGTAATATTCCCTTGCATTGCCGGCCGTTGGTTCTGGGCGAATCCACACGTACTGAAAATCCCAGTCTCTACCATAACCGGTATCGGTGCCGACATGCCACTTTCCGATATGACCGGTGGAATACCCGTTTTCCCGAAACTCCTTGGGCCAGAATTTCAGGACGTTCGGATCATACTCTGCACCCGGGTAAGGGCCCACTCGATGAAGGCTGGGGATGTTGTGCTGTTGCAGGCCGGTGAGCATGGTTGCCCGGGCCGGCATGCACCACGAACTTGTGTAAGCCTGATCAAATCGGATTCCCGATTGAGCCAGACGGTCGAGGTTGGGTGTATGAGCCCAGTCGTAAGCTTCAGGGTAGCTGCTTACTGTTCTAGAACTTTGGTCATCCGTAAAGATGAACAGGATATTCGGCTGTGGGGTTTGCCCAAAACCTTCGCAGGAAATAAACAAATAAATCAGGGCAATGTTAGCCAAAGGGAAGAATGGCCTCCTAACTAAAAAACAAAAATAACGGTACGATTTCAACATTGCTTGAACCTAATTTTAAAATCGGAACCAAGGCAAGGATATGGTTTGGATCATCAAAACAATTTTCTATCCTTTTAAAGTAATTCCAGGCTGCTTGTCCGTTTTTCACTTACGCAACAATTTTTTTGCCTTATCCAATCTCCGGACCGGTTATTTCTCAGAAACGGCAACGTTCTCTTTTAAAAGAAATGACTGATACAATATCGTAATGTTGATCTTGGTTTTCGGCTACCTACCTATCTATAGTCCGGAGTAAATGCTTCAAAACAAGATCCATAGCCTAAAGCAGTTGGTCCTTATATTTGTGCTTCCTGTTGTTTCGTTTGCACATGACCACGCCGAACCGCATATAGCGGTTGAGGCGTATCAGACACCGCAAACGCCGATTGTTATTGGGCAAGGTGATTTCAAATACCGTTTGATTCCCGACTGGGGAATGCAAAACTCACCAGCCATACAGCTCGGTCATTGCAATGCCATACTGGAAGATGCCCATGGAAGAATACTCCTGCTAAATGCGAGCGAGGATCATTGTATGATAGTCTTGGGTCCTGATGGTGCACTATTGGATGCTTGGGGAAGTTTTGCTCCAGGAGCACACGGACTTTCTATCGTAGAGGAGGATGGCATTGATTATCTGTTTATTACAGACAACAGCCAAAACGGGAAAGTCTTCAAAACCACAGCAGATGGATATGTATTAAAGACGATTTCGTGTCCGATGGAGTCGAGCCTCTACGACAATCCTGATGATTTCCGACCTTCCAAGACCATGCATTTACCGAATGGAGATTTCTTTGTTATCGATGGTTATGGGAAGGACTTTATCCACCGTTACAATTCCAGATGCGAATACCAGTCATCTTTTGGCGGAACTCTCGGAGAAGGGGAGGCAAAGCTCGCGCATTTCGGTCCTCATGGTGGAGCTATTAATTTTTCTGACCCGAAGAACCCGGAAATTATTTTAGCATTGAGTGATAAAAACAAGATGAAGCGATTCACGATCGATGGCCAGTGGCTTGAAACAATTCTCCTTCCAGGCAGCAATCCACGCGACGTCATTTTTCATAGGGATCATATCGTGGTTCCCCATCTGGGAGATAACTGGCCAACGGATAAGAATGCCGCAGGTTACATTTCGATCCTTGATAAAGGCTTTCAAGTCGTAGCCAATCTCGGAGCCGATGCACCGGTTTACGATCGTCGCGGCAACCTGAATACCATGAAGCACTCGAGCCATTTATTTTACCATCCCCATGGCTTGTGCTTCGATCAGGCGGGCAATCTCTATGTGGCTCAGTTTGCTTCGAACGGCACCTAGCCTCTTAAATTTGAACGACTGAAAAAATAATGAGTCCATGTGGGACGTAAATTTCTTCGCGTCCTTCCGGTCTTAAGCACAAAGTGTAGGGTTTCTTCTGTCCTCCAACGTGTCTCGCCCTTGGGCGGCGGCGGAAGCTGAAAGCGACGGATGGAAACCGCGATTCGTGAATCCAGGAATCCCGACTAAAGTCGGTCCTGCATTTGTTTTCGACTTTAAAAGGATTTAAGAAGATGTCTGTTACTCCCTTCATTATTATCACCTTTTTGCAGAAACACCAGGTTGTGATAAAAATGGATCGAAACGATGTTCTTATCAAGGTAGGTGGGCTCATAATTATCTTCGGTGAATTCCTCATAATTCAGTCCATCTGTTAGTGACTTTAAAAAGTTCATGCTGGTGTGAGGTGCATTTTTATCACTGGATCCACCCCAATCATGATTCAAGTTTTTCCCCCAGTAAGAGGTTTGAAGGTCTTCAATCGCGTAAATTCCATTCGGAGCCAGAAAGGGAAACAAAAAATTAAAAGTCGCAATAACATCGGGTGAGTAGTGGCTGCCATCATCTATTATAACATCAATATCTCCGATGTCTTTGACAACATTGGAAAGAAACTCCCTATCGACCTGACTTCCTTTAAAAGTTTTTATTCGGTCTTCCTCATGGAAAGACTTATCGTGAATATCGATCCCGTAAATATTACTGTTAGGGAAATAAGTCTTCCACATTCGAAGTGATTCACCTCCGTCTTTTGGTTTGGCGTAGCCTCCAATACCAATTTCCAGCACATTCAACTTTTTTAATCTGACGGGTTCAAAGTGATGCTGGTATCTTTTAGAGTAGAAATGCACGGCTTCCTTATCCGTTCCATACGCAACCGCGAGTTTTTGAAGGTCGCTACCGTATTTAAATCGGTATAATAAATGCCGGATTTGTCGTTTCCTTTTGAGACCAATACTATCCTTAATTTTCCTCGAAAATAATTGGAATAAGTTGCTCATAATTAATCAACACAAGGACAGTTGTGCGGTTGTGCTTTGTCTAACTGTGGTGAAACAGCATTACCTAAAATTCATTCGCGTTTTATAACAACTTCATAATCCAATTTATCGGGAAGGTTTCAGCAACCATTTGCGATGCCAAGCAAAGGCCACAGCCAGGTGCACGATGAAGGTCTCGAACTAATTATAAACTGGATCAAGGGGATGGCATAAACCTAAAAGGTTCATGGTGCCAGAGGGATTCTTACAACTATTATTCAACGATAACGCGTATCGCTTGCAATATAGCCAAATACAATAAAACTTCTTTTTTATCATGCCCGATTATCCCGATATTTTCCGAGTCCGCCAATCGTTTGAACGCACGGTGATTACTGACATCCCCGCTGAAGTTGATGCCCAACTTTCAATGTTGAAATTAAGAGACAAGGTCCGGCCAGGCCATACGGTGGCCATCTCCGCGGGCAGTCGAGGTATCGCCAATATTCATTTGGTTATAAAAGCGATTGTTGATCATTTTAAAGGTCTGGGAGCCAAACCCTTTATTGTTCCTGCGATGGGAAGTCACGGAGGAGGAACTTCTGAAGGGCAACGCGGTATTATCGAAGGCTACGGTGTGACTGAGGAATTTTGTGGCTGCCCCATTAAAGCCAGCATGGAAACAATCATTGTCTGCCAGGCGGACGAAGGATTTCCGGTTCATTTTGATAAATATGCATCTGAGGCGGACCATGTCGTTGTGTGTGGTCGAGTTAAACCCCACACCAACTTCTTTGGAGATATTCAGAGCGGTCTGATGAAGATGATGCTTATCGGTTATGGTAAGCACAATGGTGCCAGGATTTATCACCGTGCGATCAAAGATTTTGAGTTCGGTCAAATTGTCAGAAGCGTTGGAAAGGAAGTTCTTTCCAGGTGTAATGTGGTTGCTGGAGTAGGTATCGTTGAAAACGCTTACGATGAAACAGCAAAGATAGCAGCAGTCGCTCCTGAAGAATTTGAAGAACGTGAGAAAGAGCTGCTTGTATTAGCTAGAAATTGGCTTCCGCGCTTACCTTTTGATCGTTGCGACCTCCTGCTTGTCGATGAAATCGGAAAAAACATCAGTGGAAGCGGACTGGATACTAACGTAGTTGGTCGAAAAGATGGGTACCACAGAGCTGGACCAAATGAATTTCCAAATATTCGGTTCATCGGAATTCGTGGGTTAACGGAAGAAACCCATGGCAATGGTTGCGGTATCGGCGTTGTGGAATTTTCTCTCACACGAGCTATTGATCAGGTGGACATGAATATCACACGTATCAATTGCTTGACGGGTGGAGAAGCTTCTGGAGCCATGGTTCCTATTCATTATCCCACAGACCGCGAAGTCTTAAACTCCGCCCTTCCACTAATTGGCTTAACCGAGCCTTGTGATGCCAAGCTGATGTGGATTCAAAATACACTCCACGTCTCCGAGCTGGAATGTTCGGTTGCTTATTTGGATGAAGCTCGGGAACGGGACGACCTCGAAATAATCGTCGAACCGCGTCCGTTGCCGTTGAACGAAGAAGGCATGTTGCCGGAAGTCAAAACGCTAGGCTAGTTGAATCGCAACCGGGTTCATTCCTCGAAGCTTGGTTCGTCGCTGACTTTTCCGATTCATCGAGCCCCGAAGCCCGAGGGGTTGCTTTGTTATGATGCTTCTTTGCTTGCTGCGGAGTAGCAAAGCAAGGGCGAAGATTTCACTTGTAATCTCTAATCCTTCACGATTTTCCCGATTGCTAGCCCGGCAAGACACCAGGTGATACCTGGGTCAACTAAGGTATCAAGGCTGTAGGCCGGATGAGATTGGGAACGTTTAAACTTGTTATTCCCCGATGCTTGGAGGGTGTTGAAGGGAACGTTTGAAATCGCGGAGATCGCCAGCCATTTGGACAAGCTCAAGGAATACAAGCTGGCTCCTACATTTTGACATGCGAAAGTAGCTGTAGGAGTGACCTTGGTCGCGAATCGAATACCAACGATGTCTGCTGGATTCTTGCGAGCAAAAGAAAAAAGAGCTTGTTCTTGTATTTCAGATCCCCCGATGCTTGCAATTGGGAGTTTCATTTGGTTTGAGATTAGCAGGACGCTTGTTTGTTCATTAAAGACTCTAATCCGGCTTGAAGATGGGGTCAGATGTCCTTTATTTTTAAATTTGTTCATGAGATTCCTCCTCTACCCAATAACTTTGATTTTCGTTTTGATGGCCTTCGGCTGTCCCGCCCAAAAAGGAAAGTCACCTCTGTTTGGCTTTAACCAGGTTCATACCAATGTGATTGTGATCATAACGGATGATCAAGGCTATGGAGATATTTCTGCCCATGGTAACCCCTACTTAAATACGCCCAACCTCGATGCTTTACACAAAGATAGTGTCCGACTCACCAATTTTCACGTTGATCCTACCTGCTCGCCCTCAAGGGCAGCCTTGGCGACAGGCCGCTATTCAAGTCGGGTAGGGGTATGGCTCACCTACGGCGGACGTAATCATCTGCGAAAAGACGAAATGACCATGGCCGAGGTTTTTAATAATAGCGGGTATAAAACCGCAATGTTTGGCAAATGGCATTTGGGCGATAACTATCCCTTCCGGCCACAGGATCGAGGGTTCGAGGAATCGCTTATTCACGGAGGTGGAGTGGTGGGTGAAACTCCAGATTTTTGGAACAACGACTATTACGATGATACCTACTTGCGCAATGGCGAGCCGGAAAAAACGGACGGTTATTGCACCGATGTTTGGTTTCGTGAGGCGGGTGATTGGATAGAGAAGAACCAGAATGAGCCGTTCTTTGTCTACCTGGCGACCAACGCTCCGCATGGTCCTCTTCACGCACCGATAGAATTCATTCAACCCTTTTTGGATGCTGGAATCCCCGAACGAAGAGCCCGTTTTTATGGGATGATAAAAATCATTGATGAAAATTTGGGTCGTCTGCGAAGTCGCCTGGAGGAAATGGAAATTGCTGAAAACACCCTTATCATTTTCATGACGGATAACGGCAGTGCTGCGGGAGCAGAACTAACCGAGATACCAAACGGGTTTGTCGAAACAGGCTACAATGCCGGGATGCGTGGAATGAAAACTTCAGCCTACGAAGGCGGTCACCGGGCGGCTGGTTTTTTTCATTGGCCTAAAGGTGAACTGATCCAAGGCAATGATGTGCCCCATTTGACCGCGCACATCGATGTGCTTCCAACATTGGTTGAGTTGTGTAATTTAAAGGTTCCCGGCAAAGTACAATTCGATGGCGTTGATCTTACTCCTTTGCTTCGGGGCGATCCTGATCTCTGGGAAGACAGAAGCATCGTCGTTCATCACCAAGGTCGGTTTGGCGACTTTGTTGGCGAAGGATTATTAATCAAGAATAAGGATTATTCTGTGATGACTGATCAATGGAGACTCGTGGGAGAAGAGCTTTATGACCTGTCGATTGATTCAGGTCAGAGATCAGATGTGGCCGCTGTTAATCCCAAGGTTGTTAAAAAGCTAAAAGAAACCTACGAAACGTGGTGGAAGGATATTGCCAAACGTTCCCATGAATATGTGCCCTTCGTCATCGATGATTCAAAACAGAAATGCTACACTTTCTCTTCACAGAACTGGCATGGAGATGCCGTACCCTACAGTCAACAACACGTTCGAACAGGAATGAAGGCAAACGGGTTTTGGGCAATTGATGTAGTGGAAAGTGGCAGCTATGACATTTCTGTCCGGAGATGGCCGAAGGAAGTCGACGCTCCTATAGGCGGAACGGTGGAGCTCGGACCCTACGTTGCGGAGTTGCACAATCATTCGAGCAAAATAATTAACACACCAACCTTGGCTATTCCCGTCAAAGCGGTCCGGCTAAAAGTAGGAGACTACGATCAAACGGTTTCGGTTTACCCAACCGATGAAGAAGCCCGTTTCAGTGTCTATCTTTCAGGCGGTGAACAAAAAATACAATCCTGGTTGATTGATGATGGTAATGAGTCAAGGTCAGCCTACTATGTATATCTAACAAAGAGCTAATGCATCCCTTACCATGGAAATTCGATTCCAGCCAAAACTCTCAACTCTTTCGAATTATGAATGTTACAAACTTGGTTTATCCGAACTATGAATACGTTGGAATCATTTAATCTCTCAGGTAAAACGGCCCTGGTCACAGGCTGTAGTCGAGGTATTGGTCAAGCGATGGGAATTGCCTTGGCTGATGCCGGGGCAAACATCATCGGCGTAGCAGCTCACATGCCACTTAAAGATTCCGAACTTGAGATTGCGGTTAAATCTTTGGGAGGACAATTTTCAGGTTACGATTGTGATTTTTCCGATAGAGCGGCCTTGTATCATTTTATTGACGCTGTTAAATCTGAGCACCCTTGCATCGATATTTTAATTAATAATGCCGGGACCATCCTGCGTATGCCTGCTGCCGAGCATACCGATGAATATTGGGACCAAGTGATCGAAGTAAATTTGAATGCCCAGTTCATACTCACCCGTGAATTTGGTAAAGAGATGCTGAAACGTGGGAGCGGCAAGGTCATATTTACGGCTTCATTACTTACCTTCCAAGGCGGTATCACAGTGCCTGGTTATGCAGCTAGCAAAGGTGGAATCGGCCAATTGACCATGGCATTCGCCAACGAATGGGCAGGGAAGGGTGTTAATGTTAATGCTATCGCTCCAGGATATATCGCTACCAAAAATACGGAAGCCCTCAGGGAGGATCCCGTCCGCAGCGAACAAATTTTATCCAGGATTCCGGCTGGTCGTTGGGGCGAACCGGACGATTTTAAAGGACCGGTTGTGTTTCTCGCTTCTGATGCAGCCAATTATGTCCATGGAACAACTCTCCTGGTGGATGGCGGCTGGATGGGACGATAATGAATGCCAACGATTAACTTATGAGTGAGATAATTAGAATCGAGACCAAGCTTTATAATATTCCGTTAGTCGAGCGGCTGTATGATGCACAACACGGGATGCACAGTCATTTTGAATTAGTAGTTGTAGCAGTTTATTTGAAAGACGGTAGCGTGGGTAACGGTTATACTTACACTGGAGGTCGAGGTGGACAGGCTATCAAAGCGATGTTGGACTTTGACTTGGCACCGGCACTGAAAGGGCAGGAAGGAACCGAAGTTGAGGCAATCAATGAATTCTGCGAATGGTATATTCACTATGTAGGTCGTGGTGGAATTGCCTCATTTGCTATTTCTGCGTTGGATATCGCTCTTTGGGATATTCGTTGCAAAGAAGCAGGTCAACCTTTGTGGCAGTACCTGCAGGGAGATAACCCTTATTGTAAGGTTTATCGAGGAGGAATTGATTTGGATTTCCCGCTTCCAAAGCTTTTGGATAGCGTTCGGAACCATTTGGCGGATGGATTTAATGCCGTAAAAATTAAAGTGGGTAAATCTGATTCAGATGAGGACATTGAACGTATAAAGGAAGTCCGGAAATTGATTGGTGACGACGTCATTTTCATGATTGATGCCAATTTTTCCATGACGGTAACCAAGGCCATTGAATTTGCCAAAGAAGTGGAACCCTATAATATTTTTTGGTTCGAGGAGCCTACCATACCCGACGATTATTCCGGGTATGGAAAAATTGCCGACGCAGTTAAGATTCCCTTGGCCATGGGTGAGAATCTTCATACCCTCCATGAATTCGGATACGCCTTTGATAAGGCAAAACTCTCATTTATTCAACCAGATGCATCCAACTGCGGCGGAATAACCAATTGGCTTAAGGTCGCTCAAATGTCGCGAGTTTATGGAATTTCCGTGTGCTCCCATGGTATGCATGAACTGCATGTAAGCCTTGTTGCCTCCCAATCAAACGGCGGGTGGGTTGAGCACCATAGTTTTCCAATAGATGAGTATACCAAGCGACCGCTTGTGAAAAAAGACGGTCTTGCTGTTGCTCCTGACACTCCCGGCATCGGAGTTGAATTTGATTGGCAAAAACTGCGACCCTATCGGGACCTATAAATTCATAGTGGATCAATTGTTTCTTACTCAATGATCGTCCCCATGGTATATCCACATAGGTTCTGTTTTACCTGAGCGTTGAAATCCCAGGCTTTCATAAAACGCAACGGCTTCCCCATAGGCAGTGAGCTGTTGTTGATGGAAATCAGGAATGATTTCACCTCAGGGAAGAGACTGACATTAAGAATCAACCGTTTTGTGTACCAGGCTTACTGTTTCCAAAGAGGCTTTTTATGTCGGTGATTTTCGTGATGAGCAGTTGTGCGCCGACAGTGCTTCCATTACCGGTTAGCGTGATAGGTGTGCCCACATGGTATGCGAGATTGAAATTATGGAAATCTCGGAATTCTATTTCAATACGGACGGGTTCCTTGCCATCAATGTCTATGTAAAATACGCGAGCCTCATCGAGATTGTCTGACATGCGGAGGCGGCCTTGTGCAGTAATTACACCGGCTTGATGCTTCACCCAGCTATTGAATGGTTGCTCGCGAAATTCATTAAAGCGACCTCCGTCGAGACCCGGTAATGGTGAGCTTGAAGCTGAAAACGAGTCGGTTTCGATTCCAAATATTTTTAGCAATGTCAAATGAAGGTTACTAAGCTCCTGATTCTTTGAATAACGAATATACCGGCCGGTCTTTATGCGTCCGTTGCCATTACCCGCCAAAATAATCGGGATCCGTTGTGCCGTATGATTATCACTATGACCCATGCCGGATCCAAACAGAACAATGCTGTTGTCAAGCAAGCTTCCGTTTTGATCCTTGTAAGATTTTAACTTGGTCAAAAGGTAATCAAATTTCTCCATATGCCAAAGACTGATCTTGAGAAGCGATTCCAGATTTGTGCGGCTAAAATTACGGAAGAAATGGGATAGGTAGTGGTGCTGTTCTTTAATGCCAAGGAAATCGAAAACCATCCGACTGTTACTGTTGCCGAGCATATAGGTGATGCAGCGAGTCGAGTCTGTCCAAAGAGCCAGAGCGATAATGTCGATCATGGTTTCGACCTGCTCGTTTAAATTGGAGCTCATTCCCGGACGTTGAAAGTTTGTGAAGTCGAAATGTGCGTTGCTCTTTACTTGATCCAGATTCTCGATACGACGTTCGGTTTCGCGAACTACGGTGAGATATTCGTCAAGAGTTTGTCGATCCTCACTTCCAGCCTTTCGAGCCAGAGTCTTCGCATCGTTGTTAACGCGATCCAGGATACTTGTCATTGCAGCTCGCTGATTCGGATCACTCATTGGATTCCTAAACAATCGATCAAATACCAACTGAGGATCGCTTTCTCTCGGGATGGCTCCTCCGTCCTTATCGTACGAAATGTAGCTACAGCCAAATTGTCCGGTAAAAAGTCCTTCGGTGGTGAGCTCCAGGGAGCGATGAGCGGTATCCCCACCAATCTTATCCGCTATCAGTTGATCTACCGAAGCACTATCTTTATTCTCATGGTGTCCAGACAGGAAACGACGTGTGGAGTTGGCGTGGGAGGAAAAACCAAAGTCGCCCATATTGTCGAGTATGAGCAAGTCGTCCTTATGTTTCGAAAATGGTGCCATGAGAGGTGACATTCTAAAGTCGAATTCTTTGCCTCCATTAATATTCCAGGATGGTGGATGGACCCCGTTAGGCTTGAAAAGAGTCAGGAACCTCAATGGTGCTGAATCCAGATTGGAAGCTCCACCAATTATATGGCTCGTCTTTGCTTCCATCAGGTTGAGAAAGGGTAGCGGTAATACAGTGCCGGCCAATCCTCTTAAAAAGGTTCGACGGTCAATTTTCCAGTTTCTCGTCATGATTCGTTCTTCGGGCTAGGGGAGATGTAGGTCTGTTGAAATGGTAGGCTTAAGGCTACTTCGATGAAAAGATCACGCCATGAACCATTGGTTTCGTCAATCTTTTCAGTGATCGTGGTTACTGTAGGGCGATCGAAGGATTCGAGTTTTCTGCACAGAGCGTATGCCAATACTTGCTCGACCACATTCCGGATGATATCCTGGCGCTTGGCTCCAAGAAGTAATTGTTTAAGGCCTTCGAAATCTTCGAAACCTTCGCCGCTTGGTAATTGCCCGGACGTATCGATCACTTCCAGCGAGTCTTCATGTTCCGATATCCTGCGTGGTGCTTTATAATTGGGATCCAGTTTAAATGCGCCACTGTCGTCATAGGCCTGCAAAGCAAAGCCGAAGGGGTCGATGCGATCATGGCAACGAGCGCAGGTCGGATCACTTCTATGCTGTTCAAAACGTTCACGAAACGAAAGTGTTTCATCGGGCATGGCGGACTTGATTGCGGGAACATCGGCAGGAGGTTCTCCGAGACGTTCTCCCATAATTCGCCTCAACATCCAGGTGCCGCGCAATATAGGACCTCGATTCATAGCAAGGATTCCAGGCATCGTGAGAATGCCGCCGCGACTTTCTGTGTGCTCGAGAGTGATACGTTGGTTGGGAACCAATTCCCGTTCTATTCCCTTGAACTTAACGTACTTCTTCAATTGTTCGCTGTCTTTGGGGTAGAAGGACGCTGTGATGTAATTGGTAAACACAATCTCCGAGTCAATGAGCTCCATGACAGGTCGATCTTCAGTAAAGAGATAATTGAGAAAATCCAGTGGCTGGCTGCGCAGTGCTTCACGTTCGGTGACATCTTCGGCGGCTTGATCAATATCTGCAAGATCGAGCCATTGGCCGCCAAAACTTCCGGCAAGACTTCGTGCCTTCGGAGAGGCTAACATTCGATCGATCTGCATGGTCATTTCATCGGGATCATCCAAGCGACCTTTGTTTGCTACTTTGATCAGTTCTTCATCCGGCATATCTTCCCACAAGAAGTAAGATAGACGTTCAGCCAGTTCATATTTATCGACCAATTGTTGTTTGCCAACCTTGCTTTCCAGCAGATGCCCACGATAAAGAAACTGAGGAGAGACTAAAAGCACCTTCATTTCCGTTTTGGTAGCATCAACGAGAGCCTGACCTTCAAGGCCTTTAAGCGTGCTCAGGATTTTGTTAATCGCATTTCTTGGAAGTGGGCGACGGTAGGCAAGTGTTGAAAAGGTCCGCAGAATCGACTTGGCTTGAGCTTGACTCAATTGGGTCGGAGTAAAGGCATCAGGCAATTTTTCCCCGATTAACTTTTCAAGTTGAGGAAGCCTGTTATCAGAGAACAATTCCTCAAGTGCTCGATCAGCAAGGTAGGCATACTGCTCCCAAATATTGGAAGACAAGCGGGCTGCATTTGTGTCATTGATAAATCCGCTTTCTCCAGGTGGATCGGTTGGAAGCAGTTTAATTACGAGGGATCTTTCTGCCTTGGTTTGTTCCGCCGCTATTATGGCTACCTCAAGATCGAATCCAAACAGTGTTCGGAGTGTGTTTCGGTATTCGGGAGCAGATAATCGTCGTGGCTTGAATTCACCTGGACGCGCTTCAACGGATCTAACAAAGCGATCTTCATACCAGTTAATAACTAATTGTGCTTCTTCAAGGCTTGGCCGTAGGTCCTCTTCTTCAGGAGGCATTTCTTCATAGGCCAATCTATCCGAGACCGTCTCCCAAAGTTCAAAATGTGCTGTCACATCCGCTTCGTTGTTAATCAGAGTGAAGTCTACCTCGCCCTTAACTTTTTCACCACCATGGCAGTTGATGCAGTACTTTTGCAGAATGGGTTGAATATCCGCATCGAAATCAACACCAAAACTATTGGCAGCGAAAGCGATTGTGAGAACTGCCAATACAGGCTTTGAAAATTTCGATCTAAGGGGATAGATATTCATGGGTTATTTAGAAACAAAACTGGCGAATGAAGGAATCGCAAAGTTTTCTTTCAATCTACACTAAGGGACTTTTTGTAATATTCGCCGGATTGAATGGAATATTATAATCAACAGTTTCGGTTGATGCTTTGACAATGTAACCGGATCGGGCAATCAATTCGGGACCTGACAAAAATTCATCCCTTGTCTTCCTTAAAAGTAGGTTAAGTCGATCATCGAGAGTTTTCTGCAGTGAAGCAAATTCAGGTTTGTTTACCAGATTGTCCATTTGAAAGGGATCCGATTCGTTATCGTACAACAACCAGGGCCCATCCAGTGAGCGGCAATAGGTATAGCGTGTGGTTCGTACGCCCCGGTACTCTCGCCCACCTTTATCGCGAGTCCATTGACCAAACGGTGACGGGCAAGTCATTA
This sequence comes from Verrucomicrobiota bacterium, assembly GCA_027622555.1. NCBI lineage: Bacteria > Pseudomonadati > Verrucomicrobiota > Verrucomicrobiota bacterium. The sequence goes on along the minus strand of JAQBYJ010000017.1, from coordinate 10,713 downwards.
ATGCTGCGTGTTCGCTATCCGGCTCTTCGGTACCCAAAATGACCGATGATCTATTAATGCCTTCGACCTCATCCGGAATTGCGGTTTGAGTAAGACCAAGCAAGGTTGGCATGATGTCGGGTGTGTCGATGGGCATCGAAATAGCTCGTGCTTTGTTCTTCAACGCCTCCGGCCATCGAAGCAGAAACGGAATTCGTAACGATTCGTCCCAAGGTTGTTGTTTCTTCATTGCTCCACGCGAGTGTAACATGTCCCCATGGTCTGAGGTGTATACGAGAATGGTGTTTTCCGACAAACCTGTTTCTTCGAGTGTTTTCATGAGATCTCCCATGCAATCGTCCAGTGCCGTCATGTGAGCATAGTAGCCTTTGTAATCTTTCATCGCTACTTCCCTTTCGCTTTGAGGCACGTTTTTTCGTAAAATGATTTCTTTGTCTTCGTATAACTTATGGTATTTTTCTGGAGCGGTGTGATAGGGAGCATGAGGTGGCCCCCAGGAAAGAAATAGCGCAAAAGGAGAATCAGAATTCGACTGTGCGTGCCGCTCCAAATATGACTGAGCGTCTTTGGTCTGTTCGATGGCGTCGTAAGCCTTCCAATATTTCTTTTCAGATGAATCCCCGAAGTAGGGAGAATTATTGTAGTCATGAGTACACTCCAGGGCTTTCCAATATTCGAATCCCTGGCGACGTTCCGGAGGAGTAAATTCTTCGCGACCTTGTCCGTCGATGTGCCATTTCCCAATCCAACCCGTTTTATAACCAGCATCGTTCAGGCAATGGGCAATACTTTGATGTTCAGGCGCCAGGGACAGGTCATTTAAATAAAGACCGTGAGTGAGTGGGTATTTTCCTGTAATGAGTGTTGCGCGATGCGGACAACATACCGGAATTCCGGAAACTGCGTGAGTAAAGTTAATGCTTTGGCCAGCAAGTCGATCAATGTTGGGCGTGATGACATCTGGATTCCCGGCATAGCCGTGGTCGCATTGACGCCATTGGTCGGAGAATATATAGAGTATATTTGGTTTCATCGATTTTGCTTCTGCTTTTGAGCATCCAGCGGGAAGTGAAGCGGCTAAAGATGCTGCTGCCGTTGTTTTGATAAAGTCTCTTCGATTGATCATGGCCTATCTTTGTTCATTCTGACTCTGAATTACCGGGGCAATTACCAACCACATAATCGTTCCGATCAACATGGTCATTTTTACCTCCGACAGTTCCATGCTACCTAATAAATAAAGCACCGGCGGAACAATGGTTAAAACCAGGCCAAGGCGTGCCTGTATTTTCAATACGTATTTCATCATTAGATAGTTTCGACTATGGTTGGCTTCGAGTTGCGGCTAAGGATTAAGTAAAGTATTCCGCAAGCTATCCAGCAAGGCAATGGCAAGAACCAAGGTGACACACCTTGGAATTTATAGAAATACAGGGCAATTCCTACCGGTATTAACCAGGACAGAAGTACGGGAACACTGAATGAGGTTGAGGCTTCGGATTTTTGTAAGCTACTTCCATCGCCCTTTCGTTTGAAATGCCAATCGAAGAAAATAATAGCCCCTATAGGAGCAAGGATGGTTCCATAGATTCCGACAAAATCCAAAAGCTGCCATGCGATTGCTGGAAAAGTGCCTGCCAAGGTGGCAATGAAACCGGTAAACAGGGTTACTCGAAATCGAGACGCTTTGGGAATGATAGCTTGAAAGGCAAGGCCTGCCCGGTAAATAGTTGGGTTTGCCGTAGTCCAACCAGCAACAATGACACAGATGATTCCTGCCAGTCCTGTTACGCTATAAGCCATGGGTCCTGGCACAGGATTGGAATCACGGAGCAGCTTGATTTGAGCGGCGAGCATGAATGCTGCCGCAATCCAGGCCATGTAATGACCTACATACATACCAGCTGAGCTTGCCCAGCCGTAACTTCCTTTATTCGCAAAACGAAAAACCGACAAATCGGACATACCGAAATGCATGGCTGCATTGCAAAACCAGGCAAAGAACACCACGCTCCAGAAACTCATGGACGATTCGGACTGACCTTCCTGCGCGAATACAATCGATTCAGACCAAAGAGCATTTAAAGCAGACCAGTCAGAAACATCCAGCTGCTTGAAGGCCACCAGGCCGCATGCAAGAAAAACCAAAATCATCCATGGAGCAGCGACATTGGCAAATTTCGCGACCGTATCGTATCCCTTGGCGGCAACGATCGAAATGAAAAAGCCGACAACAAACACTATGAGTACAAATGAAACACTCGTAGGGAGAATATTTTCTCTGGTTGGCATTTCCATATCAAATGGAATCCCAACCGCTGTGGCAGACACCGTGATCATTGCGCCGGCGAGAAAACAAAAGAGGATGCCGTTCGCCAGATTGTAAATTACCACCAGATGCTTTCCTGCGATTTTTTCCAAATGGTAGTATAAGGTCAGTCGGGCTTGCGTGGCAATAGGTGCGCAAATGTAACGCCAACTAAGAACTGCCAACAAATTTCCAAGTAACAGGCCGGAAAAGATATTTTGAAGGCTTACACCGTTCAGTAGAAACAGGGGGCCAATCATAAACTCTGTTCCAGCACAGTGCTCTCCGGCATACATGCCCCAAAACTTGTTGGCCCCCTTCAACTGTGATTCAGGTACAGGTTCGCGTTCGTATTCGCCAAATGAACTGGCCTGGTGGTCAGGGTCGGTTGAGTAATCAGATTGGGTCACGTAAGAGAAGAAATGGTTTTGATTGTTGGGAATGGGAGATCCGCAATTTGTGGTGGGAAATTGGGTAGTGTCAACTATTTGACTACTCTGCCTGGAAGTTCTTTCTGCTTGGAGGAAGTTTTTCGCACCTTCCTCATTGCTTCTGAAAACGAACTGTTTTTAACTGCACTAATCTCTCGAATTGTATGATGCTTAAAGTCCTGAAAATAAAGTGCCTCAATTTTGTTCTGTGGATCATTGTTACTCCACTGCTGGTTTTCGGAGGAGACAGGCCTAACCTCTTGATTATTTGCACCGACGAACACAATTTTCGGACATTGGGTTGCTATCGGGAACTACTGTCGGAGGATCAGGCATTTGTCTGGGGGGAAGGAATCGCAGTTGAGACCCCGCATATTGATTCGTTGGCCAGGGATGGGGCAATTTGTACCAGTTTCTATGGTACGACTCCTCTGTGTGGACCGTCCCGTGCTTCTTTGATGACAGGGCTTTACCCTCATGCCACCGGTGTGCCTGTAAATGATAGTCCCCTAAAAGACGGTATACTTACATTCGCCGAGGTTTTGAGCCGGCAAGGTTATAAAACCGGATATTTCGGAAAATGGCATTTGGAAGGCACAGCGAAACCTGGTTGGGCACCTGAACGAAAGTTTGGTTGGGAGGATAATCGTTACATGTATAACCGCGGGCATTGGAAAAATATGGAAGATACACCGAACGGACCGCGGGTGAATACACCCATAGGTAAGAATGGTGAACCTACCTACGATTTGGGTGATGCTGACGAGGAGACTTATCCAACCGATTTCTTAACGGACCGAACTATTGAGTTTATGGAAAGGAACAAGGATGAGCCGTTTTGTGTGATGCTCAGTATTCCCGATCCGCATCAGCCGGATACGGTTCGGCCGCCTTACGATACGATGTACAACCACTTCAATTTCGAATCACCTAGAACGCTTTTTGAAAAAAACGAGGAATCGCCCAACTGGATCGTGGGAAACGAGGGGGACCTTACCAATGATCTATTGTTTCAAGAGGAAGATATGGCCGGGTATTTTGGCATGGTTCGATTGATAGACGACAATGTCGGTAAGTTGTTGAGATTTCTTGAGCGGCAGGAACTCGATAAGAATACCATCGTCGTTTTTCTTTCAGACCACGGCGACCTGTTGGGTGAACACGGGCGCTTGAACAAGCGCTCGCCCTATGAAGGTTCAGCTATTTCGCCTTTGATCGTTCGGTATCTGGGGAAGATTAAAGAGGGGAAGGTAATTCATTCTGCAATGACAACAGCTGACTTTGGACCGACGATGTTAAGCCTTTTGAAAAGCGAGAACAGTTTGGGAGATATTCATGGGCGTGATGTATCCCGTCAGTTTTTGAGTTCTGCGAAAGTTGTAACAGAGGAAGAGGTCGTTTATCTTCGTGGTGTGATGGGTCCATTGGGGCCGCCCCCTTATTGGTTAGCGGCGATCGACTATCGCTATAAATTGGTCATCTCCAAAAGTGAACCACCGTGGTTGATCGACTTAGATAAAGATCCGGATGAGCTGATAAATTTTTACAGTCGCCAACGCGAAATAGCTTTGGATCTTTCTGGTAAGCTGAAACAGTTACTAATCAAAACCGCTGATACTGCTTTGAACGACCCGGAGCTCATGCGGTGGTTGGAAAACTAGTCCTAATTTATTAAAATATTCTCTCACCCCTAACAAGTATCTCGAAATGCAAAGTGATTTTAGGCAACCCCTGATGATAATTGGCTGTGTTTGTTTCGTATGCTTCTTTCAAAGTGCAATTGCACAGCAAGCTGACTATTTGTCGCCTGAGCTTCGGCAACATGTGGAACAATTAAAGCAATCATTCCAAAATGCTCCTACTAATCCAAACAATTACTCCGGACGCGCCAAGGTCCTCTGGGATTGGGCCAACGCCTTTGCACTATCAGGCGGTTCTCTTCCGGTGAATCTGACAACTGCGGTGCGTCCGGTGCTTCCCGACCCTCCTACTCGACGGAACGGACAAGGTATCGATTTTTACATTAAAGAACTCACGCTTTTGGATGAAGAGCCGAATGCCTTGGGCACGCTCACCGCTGATTTGGGTCCTTTTGAAGCGCGGACGTTTGTAACGGTGGTTCAAAGATACACCGTTGGATCCAAACCCATTGTGAGGGGTGGTGGTATTCTGGTGGCGCGTCATTTCATGCCTGGCTATGGGCAATACCAGGATGAGGATCCGGCTGGAGATAATTATATGACGATAACAAGCAGTAATGCTTCAGTCGAATTTCGGGCAGACGGCATTCCGGTGAGCGGGATGCATGGAGGTTTTCGAGGTGCGGCACCGGCCCGGATTTATCGAATTGAAAAAGGAACGCTAAATTCAGGCGATGTGGTAACGATTACTTATGGAGATAAATCGGGAGGTAGCCGAGGTTGGCTGATGGGGTCTGCGTCCACCGACTTTCTTCCGGTTCCTTTGTATGTTGATTTTGATGGCAGTGATCATACCTATGCATTGCCGATCCAGCCAATTCGAGTCTCAGGGACAGAATTGGCAGGTGTGCATGTTTTTTCCCCGTCCGTTGTCAGACCTGGAGAAACATTTGATATATCTGTCCGTGCACAGGATAGGTTTTATAACCGGGCTAAGGGTGCCATTCCCGGGTTCAAAGTTTACGCAAATGGAAAGCCTTGGGTGACGACTCAAAAATCGAGTCAGGCGATAACGGTCATTAAAGGTCTGACGTTTGAAGAAGAAGGATCGTATCAGATTTCGGTTGTTTCAGACGATGGTTCCATTTCCGGAAATGGAAATCCGGTCCTGGTGTCCCGGACTGCCCGGAAAGTCTATTGGGGTGACACGCATGGTCATTCCGGTTTTGCCGAAGGAATTGGAACTCCCGATCATTTTATGGAATGGGCAAAGGAAGATGCGCGTCTCGATTTCGTGACGCACTCGGAGCACGACATCTGGATGGACGACAGCGAATGGGAAGAGTTGGTCAGCAATGTAACCGACTATTCTGAGCCGGGAAGGTTCACGGCCTATCTAGGATATGAATGGACCACCCAAAACCAGTGGGGAGGACATCACAATGTCCTCTTTCGCGACTTGGAAAATAACTTTCGCCTTCCCAATCAAATCTACCCAACTTTATCCAGTCTGTTTCAAGGATTAAGAACAAACTTTCTGATGGAAGACGTATTGGTAATTCCTCACGCACATCAGGCAGGTGACTATCGTCAGAGCGATCCTGAATTAGTGACTCTCGTAGAGATCATGTCCAAGCATGGCACCTTCGAATGGTTCGGTCGCATGTACTTAAATCATGGGCACGAGGTTGGCTTTATTGCTGCCAGTGACGATCATTTGAGTCAACCTGGATACACCGCTCCTTCCGAGAGTTACCATTCCCAACGAGGCGGCCTTGCTGCTGTGTTGGCTGAGGAGAATACCAGGGACGGGATTTTCGACGCCATGAAATCGTTACAGGCCTATGCGACAAGCGGAGACAAAATTATTCTCGATGTTTCAATCAATGGTGTGGGGATGGGAAAGCGTATTCCTTTTTCGGAGGATCGAACGATCAAAGGTAGAGTGATAGGAACCGCACCCATTGGATCGATCACCGTAATAAAAAACGATGAGGAGATTTGGCATAAGGATTACCTGACGATTGAATCCGGTGACTATGCAGATGAGGAAGATTTCTATATCACTTTTTCAAGTGAATCGTTTCCCATGCACGCACAGGATAATCCTCGTGGAACACGCGGGTGGGGCGGACGTTTGGAAATATCGGGTGCCGAAATTCTGGCCTTCGAAGGGACTGATTTTCTGCATCCTGAAGTGAGTAGCTTGAGTAGGGATCCAAGGAACGCGAACGCACTTCTTTTCGAAACAGGTACGAGGGGAGATACCAGCTCGATCAAAGTGCGACTTAAAAATGTGAGCGAGGATACGCGCATTCATTTTGATTTTAATGCGACTACCGAGACGGGTAGTCCACCTCGGTTTCGTCAGCCAGCGAGGATTCGGCCTGCGAAGGTTGATTTGGCTTTCAAGGATCTTCAACGAGGACAGACCGTAAAAGCAATACCTCTGGATGTGTATCGCGATCGGGTTACCCTGCGCCGGGTCATCAACAAGGGCGAGACCGATGTCAGTTTCGAGTTAAAAGATCAGAGTAACCTGCAGGGCGAGTATTATTACGTCCGTGTCGTGCAAGCCAACGACGCTATGGCCTGGTCGAGTCCCATCTGGGTCGGCGGCTACGAGCCGCGTTAGTTTTTACAGGACGCTATTTGAGTTTTTGCCTGAACAGCCAATCCCAAACGTCTGGTGTAGGGTCGCAGCGATCGCTGGAAGTGTGGGTGATAAATCCTTTTTCCGCTTCATCGCCTTTGTAGTAAAAGGCATAGTCGCTCGCGTTGTGTTTCACGTCCTTGAGCACGGTAAATTTCAAGTTTCCTCCGGCGGCCTTCATGGAATCAAATATCTCCTGGGAGAAACTAAAGGGAACAGTAGGATCCACATCGCCGTGGAACGTCCAAATGGGAACGTCTTTGAAGCGAGTTTTATCTTTCCAGGGAGGGAGGCCACCCGCGGTGGGAATTGCTGCAGCGAAGCGTTCCGGAGCTTCCCACAAGGCGTTCCAGGAACCCGCACCGCCCATCGAGTGCCCCATCACATAGATGCGCTTTTTATCCACGCTGAAGTCCCTGCTGATTTTATCCACGAGCAGAAATGCCATGGACAGACTTCCGGTAGAGGTAACATCCGTTGTGTAACGACCGGATTCGAAACGTTTTTGCCAGGCTGGGCCGAAACTGGCAATTTCTTCTGCTGAAAGTTCGGGATTCCGTTCGTTGAATACAGACCATGAATCCCAGGACTGGGGCGCAACTACGATGCAGGGATATTTCTTGCGCCAAGCCTTGTCGGCAAAAACCTCGGTCCAATTCCGCATCTGTGTTTCGTTGTCATCCCCGATACCCCCGCGACCATGCAGGTTTAGGATAAGCGGATATTTCTTTTTTGGATTATAATTTTCGGGCAAGAGGAATCTATAAGGCATTCCTTCAAAGGTATGTGCCTCGTAGACGTTGAGAACCTCGGGTGCAATTCCGGCACCTTTGTTGCGAGTCTCATTTTGGGCGGAAAGGAATGATTGGCTGAGGAGGAGGGGGACAATGAATTTTACTAAGGAATTCATGGGTGTTTTTTCTGGATTGTTTTGAAACGCATAATTGTAGGAGCAAATTTATTCGCGACTCGTGAATCAATAAATATTCGGGTCGCGAACAAGTTTGCTCCTACATTTTATAGTGAGATTCGTGATGATTTTAACGTTATTTCCGGTAATCGAGTGGTGGATCGCGGTCACCCAGGAGTGGATAGTAATCAAAGTCTTTGCCTCGGGCTTCATTCCATTCTGTTCGGGCTTTCTTAATGAGATTTGGGTCTTGAAAAAGATCGGCGGCTGTCATGGCAAGTGTCTTGGCGGCATTAATCATGCCTTTATGACCGATACTGGTACCTCCCGCAGAGACCGCCTGCCACGTATGTGCCGAGGTTCCGGGTACCCACGTAGCCGTGCCTAATCCGGTTGTCGGAACTAGCCAGCTAACATCTCCGACATCCGTGGATCCTCGAGTAGAGCTTAGTTTATACTCGGCGATTTCTTTTTCGGATCCAATTGTCCTACTGGGTTGAACCAGTGTTTCGTACAGGTCCTTTGCAAATACTGTTTCTTCTTTTGAGTAATGGACGCCTCCGACGGTTCGGAGATTTGTATCCATGAGTTTTGCTAAAGCTTGGTTCGGGAGCACATCGTAGTTTCCGTGAATGACTTCGTATTTCATAGTTGTGCCCGTACCCAAGGCGGCTCCTTCAGCGGTCAGAACCAAGCGTTCAAAAAGTTCACGGACAACTTTGTAGTCCGGATGACGAATATAATAAAAAACCTCGGCAAATTCCGGAACAACATTGGGGGCTTCTCCACCTGAAGTGATCACGTAATGGATGCGCGTGGTTTCTGGAACATGTTCACGCATCAAATTAGCCATATAATTCATCGCCTCTACGCCATCTAGAGCGGATTTTCCTTTTTCAGGTGCGGATGCTGCATGTGCCGCAACTCCATAAAACCGAAATTTAGCAGATTTATTGGCATTCGATGATTGAGGAGATGCATTGTTTTGGTCCGACGGATGCCAATGCAGCATCACATCTACATCGTCATAAAGTCCTGCGCGCCCCATATAGACTTTCCCGGATCCGCCTTCTTCAGCCGGTGTCCCATAAAGACGGATAGTCCCTTTCAGTTTACCCAACTCAATTTGTTCCTTGATCGCAATAGCCGCGGCCAACGATGCCGTACCAAACAAATGATGTCCACAAGCATGCCCAGCTGCTCCTTCAATGCGCGGATCTCGTTCTGTCGTTGCATTCTGAGATAAGCCCGGCAACGCATCAAACTCCCCCATGATACCTATCACCGGTATTCCACTTCCATACGTTGCGACAAATGCTGTTGGAATTCCGGCCACCCCGCTTTCGATTCTAAACCCTGCCGCTTCGGCTTTACTCTTCAAGAGCCCCGAGCTCTCGTTTTCGAGGTAGCCTAGCTCGGCCAGTTCCCATATCTTCTGGGCAGTATCGGCATACTCGGAGGCATACGAATCAATAGATGTCTCAAGTTTGCTCTTAATGCCTTGCGCGCTTACGGTGTGGATCAGGCAGAATAAGGAGCTCAACAGTGTGAAATTCTTAATTGAAAATCTAAAAATAGTCATAAAGGTGATGCAGAATTAGAATGCCATTTTTCAACGTGATCATACTGAAAAATTATGGCAATTCCAGAAAGCAGATTTGTTATTCTAAATCGAAAAAGAGAGAATCTTCGACATAATTAACAAATTGGAGTTTAAGGTTTAGCTACACGGAAATATGTAGTTATTTCCTATGATTTATTTGGAAAGCCGACAATGACCTGATCTGTTTGATTTTAGCTTAGGCTCAAATTGAATTAAGAGAAAACACTATCAAATTTGGGCGTAACAACGGCAGAGAACCTTTAGTGGAATCACCTAGAGATTTACTAGGGTTAAACGCCTGAAAGCGTAGGAAAATCGCCTGATAGATCTTTATCCCTGAGTATGGTAATCTATCGAAATCGATTTCACCGAAATGAGTTTTTTAAAAAATCAACTAGCACAATATTTAAGGGGAATTGGGGATGCTTTTCCTAATTATTCTAAGCGATGTATCACCGCTTTAGGAATTCTCTTACTACCATCCACTGAAGTTTTCGCACACGCTACGGGTGAAAATTATATTTTTCTTTCAATCTCCAAGGAAGGTGTAGCGACTGGGAATTTCACTTTCCATCGATCTGATTTGGCCGAAAAACTCGGAATCGAACTGACTCCTGGTACCACAAAAGAATCCAATGGATTTGTCAGCAATAGCGCTTCCCAAGTCCATGATTACATAAAGAATAGGTTTTCAATGAGTGCTGAAGGAGCAGCGCCAGTTGACATCCAATTCACAGGACAGAGCGTTATGGAGGATTTTCCAGCCTTCGTGGAGTATCATTTTCGTGCGGAATTTGGTTTTGTACCAGAAATAATCGATTTCAAGCATGAGTTGATGTATGAAAACGACCAATTTCATCGGGGAATGATCTGTTTGAATTACAATCCGCTAACTGATACGCATTATCCGGAGGAAACCGTCGCACTAATATTCAATCGTATCGAGGATGTGCAGCAGCTGGATCTACGTAAACCGATCAAGGACCTCCTAATGCCGAAGCAATTTATTTGGCAAGGCATTTTGCATATCTGGATAGGCATTGATCATATGCTTTTCCTTGTGGTGTTGATTCTTCCCGCCGTGTTGATGCGCAAGAAGGGGGTGCAGGACAAATTCTTTCCGTATCGCTGAAACCCTTTATTTTGGGCTTGAAAGTGTCTAGCTACT